>JAFSHE010000066.1 GCA_017440445.1 Oscillospiraceae bacterium
GCCGCAAGAGAAAGAAAAGAAGAAAAAAGAAGCAGACTAACCATGTCCGCACCTACGGACAGATATTCCTCGGTGTGCTGCTGTCTGTCGTTGCCATCGGTGTGGGAGTTTTCCTTGCCGTAAAGGTGATAATCGCTATGCAGGACTTCACAGGAATGGCAAAGGAGTCCAGAGAGTACGAGATAGTTGTCACCGATGATATGAATGTGGATACCATCGCAAAGACTCTCCACGAAAACGGAATTATCGAAATGCCGTCGCTTTTCAAGATGTACCTTAAGATAGCGAAGGAGGAAACAGGCTTCCTCAACGGCGATTTCGTGGTAAAGTCCAACATGTCCTACGACATCATCGTTGATACATTAAAGACCAAAAAGAGATACACCGAAACGGTCATGGTAATGATACCCGAAGGCTCTACTGCGCAGGAGATAGCACAGCTTCTGGAGGACAACTATGTCTGCCGTGCCGAGGACTTCGAGCGCTACTTCAAGACCCGTCAGGAGAGGTTCGACTTCGAGGAGGAGATACCCGATGATCCCAACCGCTTCTATTTCTTAGAGGGCTATCTGTTCCCCGATACCTACGAGTTCTACGTGATAGACGACCTTAAGGAAAATCCCAATTTCAATACCCTCGAATACGCAAAGAGCGCCGCAGATAAGATGTATGCGAACTTCGAGGCTAAGATAACAAAGTCCATGATGAAACGCATGGAGGAGCTTGGTCTTACCCTTGACGAGACCATAACGCTTGCATCCCTTATCCAGTGGGAGGGAACTAACGAGGATAACATGGCTATGGTATCTTCCGTATTCCACAACCGTCTTGACGATATGGGAACCTTCCCGAGCCTGCAGTCCGATACGACCTACACTTATATCGACGAGTGCATAAAGCCCAAGATACCCGCAAGCGCAGGCGACCTATATGAGGATATGATAAATGCCTACGACAGCTACACCTGCGAGGGTATCCCCGTAGGACCTATATGCAGCCCTGGACTTATGGCGATAAATGCCGCACTGTATCCCGAGGAAACAGACTATTATTACTTCCTTGCAAGCAGCGATGGTGCGTTCTATTACGCCAAGACCGTCGAGCATCACGAGCAGAACATCATCGACGCTGAGCTGCGTGCTGAGGAAGAATAAACCATTAGGAGAATTTGATTTGAGTAATAACATTGAGCTTCTCGCCCCTGCGGGCGACGAGGAGTGCCTTATATCCGCACTGGATTACGGCTGTGACGCCGTATATCTTGCGGGAAAGTCCTACGGCATGAGGGCTGGCGCCAAGAATTTTGATGCAGACGGTCTTGAAAAGGCTGTACAGCTTGCCCATTCCAAGGGAGTAAAGGTGTATCTTACCTGCAATACGCTCCCTCTGAACGAGGAGCTGGAGGCGTTTCCCGCATACATCGCCCATGCGCAGGAGTGCGGAGTAGATGCGGCGATAGCCTGCGACCTTGGAGTTATCTCCATGATAAAGGAGCATGCTCCGAAGCTTGACCTGCACATTTCCACGCAGACAGGCGTTGTGAACTATATGACCGCACGAGAGCTGTATAAAATGGGCGCAAAGCGGATAGTCCTCGCCCGTGAGGTGGATCTGGAAAACATCCGTACCATCCGTAAGAATATCCCTGAGGATATGGAGATAGAGGCGTTCGTTCACGGCGCTATGTGCGTAAGCTTTTCAGGCAGATGCCTTATCTCGGAGTATCTTGTGGGACGAAATGCAAACCGTGGCGAGTGCGCACAGCCCTGCCGCTGGGGATATTATCTCATGGAGGAGAAGCGACCCAATCAGTTCTTCAAGGTGTTTGAGGACGAGCGTGGAACGTATATCCTCAATGCACGTGATATGTGCATGATAGATCATCTGGATGACCTTATCGAGGCGGGAGTAACCAGCTTCAAGATAGAGGGCAGAGCGAAATCCGCTTACTATGTTGCGCTGACAGTAAACGCTTACCGCACCGCACTTGATCATGTGCTGCGTGGCGAGCAGCCTCCGCAGTGGGTGCTTGACGAGGTGAACAAGATAAGTCACCGTCCCTATTGTACAGGATTTTTCTACGGACACCCGAACGAGGGCTCCGAAACTCAGGACCCGTCCGTTACTACCAACGGCGGTCAGTATTTTGAAAACAGCGGCTACATGCGTGAGTATGATTTCGTCGGAACTGTGGATAACTGCGAAAACGGAACTATGTACCTCACGCAGAGGAATTATTTCACTCTGCAGGATGAGCTGGAGATACTTGCTCCCGGCAGAGAGCCGATAAAATTCGCACCCCGTGAGATGTTCAATGCAGACGGTGAGAGCATTGATGTTGCACGTCATGCAATGATGAAGCTGACTGTACCGTCTGATATCGAGGTGCAGCCGCACTCTATCCTCAGAAAGCTTGTAAAGTAAGGAGCGTGAAGCTATGGCGGATGAAGAATTCGACATAATGAAGCCGATAAGCCCGCATCTTGATATAGGGCTTACGATGTTCGACAAGCCTGCTGAAAAAACTGAAAGTATTTCTGACAGTCTTATGAAGCCTACCTCGGCAGAGCTTGACATAGGCTCAACTATGTTTGATGAGCCTGTCGGCAGTGTGTCAGGTGCTTCGGACGATATCATGAAGTCCACTTCTTCGGCGCTTGATATAGGTGTTTCGGTGTTTGACAAGCCCGCAGAAAATGCGGAGAGCGTCGTTATGTCACCAGCTTCACCGCAGCCTGACGCTGCTCCTATAATATTTGATAAACCGCCTGAGGGTTTAAAGCCTGTTGCTGTGTATGCCACTTCCTCAGCGCAGACATCGTCAGC
>JAFSHE010000067.1 GCA_017440445.1 Oscillospiraceae bacterium
ATCTCCGCCTGCGAGGAAAGGTCCCTCGGGCAGGTGATGTAGCCATTCTCACGAAGTACGTAGTATATGAAGCCCGAGTTGTCAAAGCCGACCTCGGGAGTATCTCCGCCGTCAATGAAATCTATCCCCACAAGTGAGCGTGCCGTGGAGATGATATCCTCCGCCGCCTCGCTGTCATGGATGCGGTCAGGCGCAGACTCGGGGTCAAGCACGCTTGTCTGCGGTGTGGAACTTTCAGGTGCGGAGCTTTCGCTCTCTGCGGGAGTAGTCTGCGGCTCGGCAGGCTCCTCCGTAGTCCCCTGTGTATCGGAAACGGAAGTGCGGCTGCTTTCGTCGGCGCTGCTTTCATCCCCGTTGCCCGATGTGGTTATCAGCACCGTAGCGAGGATTATTCCCACGCTGATTATTGCCACTGCCAGAATAAGCAGGATGTTGTTTTTCATTACGTCACCTCTTTTTGTGTCGCATATCTATGGTGATGTAGATATATTTTCCCTGTCCTGTATTACATTATACACTATACCCGCCATAAAATTCAAGTACAATTCGGTTACAATTTTCTTACAAAACGGTAACATGCGGCTCTCAGGGCGCTCTGCGACAGGGTTTGCGGGGAATTTTCCACAGCTGTCGGAGGGATAGGTTTTCATCATTTTGTCACAAACGTCCGCTTGACTTTTTGGGCAGAATGTCTTATAATGTTGAATGTGCAACAATCTGAGAAACGACAGGAGGAACGATGGAGGAACGCTTTATCGGTATAGAGCTGCGCTCGCTCAACAACGCAGTGCGGCGGTATCTTGAGCAGTCGTCGGCAAGCCTCGGGGAGGACAGGATAACCTGCTCCAACGCATGGATAATCGGGTACATCGCAAACGCAGAGAGGGATGTATTTCAGCGTGATCTTGAGGATGAATTCGGCATAACCCGCTCCACGGCGTCAAAGGTGCTGGTGCTGCTTGAAAAAAAGGACATAATAAAGAGAGTGGGCGTTGCGTATGATGCACGTCTTAAAAAGCTGACGCTGACCGCAAAGGGCGCAGCCATCGCAGAAACGATGCGCAAAAACGGCTCGCAGATGGAGGAGCAGCTTACGAAGGGCTTTTCCGAGGAGGAGCTTTCTGCGCTTACTGATTATTTCAGACGGCTGAAGGCAAACCTTGAACAGACAAAGGAGGAAGATATATGATAAAACGACTTGCGGCATGCGTAAGGGAATACAAGCTGCCTGCTTTTCTCACTCCGTTATTCGTAATAATCGAAACGGTGCTTGAGGTGTTTATTCCGCTTGTGATGGCGGAGCTTATCGACAACGGCATCTACAAGGGCGATATGAACGCCGTGGTGACCACGGGAATAAAGCTTATAATACTTACCTGCCTTACCATGCTTTTCGGTGTGGCGGCGGGATTTACTGCGTCACATGCCAGTGCGGGATTTGCGGCAAACCTGCGCCATGATATGTTTAAAAACGTGCAGGATTTCTCCTTCTTCAATATAGACAGATTTTCCACGGCGAGTATCGTCACCCGCCTTACTACGGACGTTTCCAACGTGCAGATGGCTTTCCAGATGATAACACGTGTTACGGTACGCTCGCCAGCCATGCTGATATTCGCATTCGTTTCCGCATTCAATATCCACAGCGGGCTTTCCTGCATATATCTGTGTGTTATCCCGTTCCTTGCGGTGGGACTTTTCTTCATCATCAAGGCGGCATTCCCGAGATTTCAGCGTGTGTTCAAGACCTACGACAGGCTGAACTCCGTTGTTGAGGAAAACCTCCGTGGTATGAGGGTAGTAAAGTCCTTCGTGCAGGAGGATCATGAGATAGGCAAATTCGGAAAGATCTCCGACAGCATTTACAAGGATTTCTCCAAGGCTGAAAAGACAGTGGCATTCAATGCGCCGCTGATGCAGGTGGCAATATATGTGTGCATGGTGCTGGTTTCGTGGCTTGGTGCGCAGGCGATAGTTTCAAGCGGCAACGATGCGGCTCTGGGACTTACCACAGGCGAGCTTATGAGCCTTTTCACCTACTCCATGCAGATACTGATGAGCCTTATGATGCTCTCTATGATATTCGTTATGCTGACTATGTCCAAGGCGAGTGCAAACCGTATCGTGGAGGTGCTTGAGGAGAAGTCCGACATCACCGACGGCGAGCGTGCTTTGTCTGAGGTAAGGGACGGCTCGATAGAATTCAGAAACGTGTGCTTCCGTTACTCCGAAAAGGCTGAGAAGAATGCGCTTGACGGCATCTCCATAAAGATAGCCTCGGGCGAAACGATAGGAATAATCGGCGGCACAGGCTCCTCCAAATCCACCTTCGTGCAGATGATACCCCGCCTTTACGATACCACCGAGGGCGAGGTGCTGGTAGGCGGAGAGAATGTCCGTGACTACACGCTTGAGGCGCTGCGCAACGATGTTGCGATGGTACTCCAGAAGAACGTTCTTTTTTCAGGCACGATAAAGGAAAACCTCCGCTGGGGCGACGAGAATGCCACCGACCAGCAGATACAGCATGCATGCGAGCTTGCCTGCGCAGATGAATTCATACAGGGCTTCCCCGAGAAGTATGATACCTACATCGAGCAGGGCGGAGCGAATGTTTCGGGCGGTCAGAAGCAGAGATTGTGTATCGCCCGTGCGCTGCTGAAAAAACCGAAGATACTCATTCTTGACGACTCCACAAGCGCTGTGGATACCAAGACAGATGCGATGATACGCAAGGCATTCCGTGAGGAGATACCCGACACAACAAAGCTGATAATCGCACAGAGGATATCCAGTGTGCAGGATGCCGACAGGATAATAGTGCTTGACAACGGTGCGATAGAAAGCGTAGGCACCCACGAGGAGCTGCTTGAAACAAGCCCCATCTACCGTGAGGTATACGAATCCCAGATGAAAGGAGCCGAGGAAGAATGAGCAGGGAAAAAATAAATAACACCAAGGCTCCCGCAGGAAAGCCCGCTATGGGTCCTGTGAAGGGCGGCAGACCTCCCATGGGAAAGCCGCAGATGAAGATAGACAAAAACGTGCTTAAGCGACTGCTCGCCTATATGAAGCCTTACAGGGTGCAGGCGGTGCTGGTCGCAGTCAGCATCGTGATAAGCTCCTTTGCGGGAGTGGCAAGCTCGCTGTTTATAAAGACACTTATCGATGACCATATCCTGCCGCTTATCGGCGTGGAAAACCCCGATTTCTCGGGACTTCTCGCAGCTATCATCGGCATGTGCGTGATATTCCTGCTTGGTATCATCTCCACGCTGTGCTACAACAGACTTATGGCGACCATCTCACAGGGAATGCTTAAAAACATCCGTGACGATATGTTTGCCCACATGCAGAAGCTGCCCGTTAAATATTTCGATACCAACACCCACGGCGATGTAATGAGCTTCTACACCAACGACACCGACGCTCTCAGACAGATGCTGTCGCAGTCGCTGCCCTCATTCCTCTCCTCGATGATAACCATTATCTCGGTGTTTGTTTCCATGCTCTCCATGAGCGTGTGGCTTACTCTCGTGGTCATAGTTTTCCTTGTGCTGATATTCATCGTGACAGGCTTTGTTGCGGGCAAGAGCGGACACTACTTCATGAGATTGCAGGCGTCCGTTGCCGACCTCAACGGCTATGTCGAGGAGATGGTAAACGGACAGCGTGTCATAAAGGTATTCTGCCACGAAAACACCGCAAGAAAGGAATTCGGAGAAAAGAACGAGATACTCAGAAACGATATCGCAAAGGCTAACTCCTACGCAAATATCCTGATGCCCGTAAACAACTGCATGGGATATTTCCTGTATGTGGTGCTTGCCATCGTAGGCGGTGTTATGGCGATAAACAACGTGACGAATGTTGCGTGCTTTGCGCTGAATACGCTCACTCTCGGCGCTATCGCATCCTTCCTGCAGCTTTCAAGGAGCTTCATCGGCCCGATAGGACAGGTGTCGCAGCAGCTCAATGCCGTTGTAATGGCTATGGCGGGCGCACAGAGGATATTCTCCCTGCTGGATGAAAAGCCCGAGACCGACGATGGCTACGTTACCCTCGTAAATGCGAAATACGAGAATGGTCAGCTCGTTGAAACAGAGGAGCGCACCCATATCTGGGCATGGAAGCACCCTCACGGCGACGGCACTACCACCTACACCGAGGTAAGGGGCAACGTGGTGCTTGACGATGTGGACTTCGGCTATACGGATGAAAAGCTGGTGCTTCATAACATCGACCTGTACGCAGAGCCGGGTCAGAAGATAGCCTTCGTGGGAGCCACAGGAGCGGGAAAGACCACCATCACGAACCTTATCAACCGTTTCTATGACATCGCAGACGGAAAGATACGCTACGACGGAATAAACATCAACAAGATAAAGAAGGACGACCTGCGCCGCTCCCTCGGAGTGGTACTTCAGGATGTAAACCTGTTCACGGGTACGGTCATGGATAACCTGCGCTACGGCAAGCCCGACGCAACGGACGAGGAGTGTATCGCAGCGGCAAAGCTTGCCAATGCAGACGGTTTTATCCGCATGCTGCCCGAGGGCTATAATACGATACTGCGCCACGGCGGCAGCGGACTTTCTCAGGGACAGCGTCAGCTGCTCTCTATTGCGAGGGCGGCAGTTGCAGACCCGCCTGTTATGATACTGGACGAGGCGACCTCCTCCATCGACACGAGAACAGAGGCGATAGTTCAGGCGGGAATGGACGCACTGATGCAGGGAAGAACGGTGTTCGTTATCGCACACAGGCTCTCCACCGTAAAGAATTCGGATGTTATCATGGTGCTTGACCACGGACGTATCATCGAGCGTGGCAGTCATGAAAAGCTGATAGCCGAAAAGGGTCAGTATTACAGGCTCTACACAGGCGCATTCGAGCTGGAATAAGCTTTATATCGGGACGGAGCATATCCGTCCCGTCAGTTCTGCGTTATGTGATGATTGATGCTCCTGATGTTCGGGCGACGGCTCATAAAAGCATAATGCAGCCGCCTGTAAAGCCTGACAGAAGTTTTGATATGCGCCGAAGGCGCACCGTAATTCCTGATTCCTCACTCCTCATTCCTCACTGAATTTTCCGCTTGAATTTTTTAAGCAGATGTGGTATAATAGTACACATATTTATATATACTTTTGGGCATTCCAAAAAAAGGATGCTGTTTCATAGAAAGGATTGATAGTTTTGAAGCGTGTTGGTCTGGATATAGGCTCCACCACCGTAAAGGTGGCTGTTATAGGCGACAACGGGGAGCTGTTATACAGTCAGTACAGAAGACATTTCTCCGATATAAGAAAGACCGTTTCGGATATCATCGCTGAGGCGGGCGCAATGCTCAAAGGCGAGCACGTGATGATAGCCGTGACAGGCTCGGGCGGTATCTCGGTATCAAAGTGGCTGGGAATTCCCTTCGTGCAGGAGGTCGCCGCAGGCACAAATGCCATCAGAAAGCTTATCCCGCAGACGGATGTTGCTATCGAGCTTGGCGGCGAGGACGCAAAGATAACCTACCTCACAGGCGGACTTGAGCAGCGCATGAACGGTACCTGCGCAGGCGGTACAGGCGCATTCATCGACCAGATGGCGGCGCTTATCAATACCGATATCGGCGGCCTTAACGAGCTTGCAAAAAAGCACACCACGATATATCCCATCGCCTCACGCTGCGGCGTTTTCGCAAAGAGCGATATACAGCCGCTGCTTAATGACGGTGCAAAGCGCAGCGATGTGGCGGCGTCCGTATTCCAGTCGGTTGTAAACCAGACCATCAGCGGACTTGCCTGCGGTAAGCCTATCAAGGGAAATGTTGCGTTCCTCGGCGGACCGCTGCACTACCTGTCAGAACTCAGACAGAGATTTATCGAAACACTGAACCTTGCTCCCGAGCAGGTGATATTCCCCGAGAATGCAAACCTGTTCGTTGCCATGGGCTGCGCACTTTCTGATGAAAGCGCACAGATGGATATGGACGCTCTCGTTTCCCGCTCCGCTGTGCTGGAGGGAAATCAGCTGCGTGAGGTGGAGCGTCTTGCTCCGCTGTTCAGGGACGAGGCAGAGCTTGAGGCGTTCAAGGCACGCCATGCAAAGTCCGTGATACCCACTGCGGATATCTCGGCACACAAGGGCGCTGCGTACCTCGGAGTTGACGCAGGCTCCACCACCACAAAGGCGGTGTTGCTGAACAAGGACGCAGAGATACTGTACTCCTACTACGCAGGCAACGGCGGCGACCCGCTGAAGTCCGTTATCGGAATACTGAAAGAGATATACTCTCAGCTTCCCGCTGAGGCTTACATAGCAAAGGCTTGTACCACAGGCTACGGCGAGCATCTTATCAAGGCGGCGCTTGGTGCGGACTTCGGTGAGATAGAGACCATGGCGCACTACAAGGCGGCTGACAAGATACTCCCGGGCGCTGAGTTCATCCTCGATATCGGCGGTCAGGACATGAAGTGCATGACCGTAAAGAACGGCGAGATAGAAAGCATCCTGCTGAATGAGGCATGCTCCTCGGGCTGCGGCAGCTTTATCGAGAACTTTGCAAACGCTCTCGGCATGACCTCGCAGGAGTTCGCAAAGCTGGGTCTTTCCGCAGAAAACCCCGTGGACCTCGGCTCACGCTGCACGGTGTTCATGAACTCCCGTGTAAAGCAGGCTCAGAAGGAGGGCGCTACCGTTGCGGATATCTCGGCGGGACTGTCCTACTCCGTTGTGAAGAATGCGCTGTTCAAGGTAATAAAGCTGCGTGATACGGCCTCCATGGGCGAGAAGATAATCGTTCAGGGCGGCACGTTCATGAACGACTCCGTACTCCGTGCGTTTGAGTCCATCTGCGGCAAGGACGTTATCCGTCCCGACAAGGCAGGACTTATGGGCGCTTACGGCTGTGCGCTTATCTCCATCGAGCGTGACGACGAAAAGGGAAGTACCATCGCTCCCCTTGAAAAGCTTGACGGCTTCAAGGTTGAAAAGACCACCGCACGTTGCGGAAAGTGCAGCAACAACTGCCTGCTGACTATAAGCAAATTCCCCGATGGAACAAGATACATCACCAACAACCGCTGCGAGCGTGGTGCGGGAAATGTATCAAAGGGCGAAAAGCTGCCCAACCTGTTTGACTATAAATATCACCTGCTGTTTGACCGTGAGAGCCTGCCCGAGGCCACCGCAAAGCGTGGCGTGGTGGGAATTCCGAGGGTGCTTGGCCTGTACGAGAATTACCCCTTCTGGCATACGCTGTTTACGGAGCTTGGCTTCAGTGTAAAGCTGTCGCCCAAGTCCTCCCGTGAGATATACGACCGTGGTATCGAAACCATGCCCTCCGAGTCGGTCTGCTATCCCGCAAAGCTTGCGCACGGACATATCCAGGCGCTCATCGACGACGGCGTAAAGCTGATATTCTACCCCTCCATGCCCTATGAAATGGGTGAGGCTAACGGCGCGGACAACCACTACAACTGCCCCGTTGTTGCGACCTACAGCGAGGTAATAAAGAACTCCGTTCCCGAGCTTCGCAAGGACGTCAAGTTCTTAAATCCGTTCCTTCCTATCTTCCACAAGAAGAGAATGGGCGTCCGTCTTTTTGAGGAGCTTTCCGCTTCTCTTCCCGAGCTTAAATTCACAAAGGCGGAGATAAAGAGAGCACTCGAGGCTGCTTACGCAGAGGACGAGATGTTCAAGCTGGAAATGAAGGCAAAGGGCGAGGAAACGCTGAAATACCTCGAAGAAAACGGCAAGCAGGGTATC
>JAFSHE010000068.1 GCA_017440445.1 Oscillospiraceae bacterium
ACGCATGAATGAAATCTGCGAGGATGCATACATGAACGGCTACAACTGGGATGCGCTCATCAACTGCTATCTCAGCGTGAATTCGCCTGAGCTTCTTGAAGGTCTTGACGCAGACCCCGAGGCAGGCTCTTACAGTGCTTATTACAGCGGTACATCCGACAACGAGGGCAGAGCAAAGCAGCTGTGCGATATTATCACCGCACTTGTCACTGACGAGGAGAAACTGTTCGGCTTTCTGCGCGACCATGCGGACGAAGTCGAGTGGGACTGATAAGGAGATAAAGATGGAGAATATCAGACCTGCTGTTTCAAGGGATGCGTCACGTATCGCTGAGATGATAGTGACAAATTACCGTGTTAATTTCTATCCGTTTTTTCACAACGATCCGTTTTATTTCGGTGAACTGAACGTTGTTGATATGGCGCAGGAATACACAGACGGCTCAGAGGCGCTGAAAAATACCTTTGTATACGACGACGGAGTTGTGAAGGGCATGATACGTGTAAACGGCAGCGAGATTGAAAAGCTGTATATCGAGCCGCAGTTTCAGGGTCAGGGCATCGGAGCGCAGCTTCTCGGGTTTGCG
The DNA here is from genome assembly GCA_017440445.1 of Oscillospiraceae bacterium. The sequence goes on from JAFSHE010000068.1 coordinate 588, forward strand.
GTGGACAGGCTGCATGCCTCCTTTCTCTGGGCGCTTGAATATAATGAGCGTGGAATCGCCTTCTATAAAAGACACGGCTTTGAGCTTACAGGTGAAAAAATGGTTGAGGATGAATGGGTGCCTTTGCTGAAAATGATACATTTATCTGAAACATGAGCTTAATTTCTGAAATAATACTTGACCTGTGCTGTAAAAAGTAGTATAATATATCTATCCTTTTTGGGTAATCTATTCTGAAAAGAGGAAAAATAATGATAGCAATAGGCTGTGATCACGGCGGTTATGAGCTTAAGCTTGAGGTCATAAAGCACCTTGAGGAAAAGGGCGTGCAGTTTACCGACTGCGGCTGTAACGGCGAAGCGGTAGATTATCCCGATATAGCTGCGGAGACCTGTGCGAAGGTGCTTTCGGGCGAGTGCGATAAGGCAATACTTATCTGCGGTACGGGCATCGGCATCTCAATGGCTGCCAACAAGATAAAGGGAATACGTGCGGCGCTGTGCGGCGACTGGTATTCCGCAAAGTACACAAGACTTCATAACGACGCAAATGCGCTTTGCATGGGCGGACGTGTTATGGGCGCAGGACTTGCCTGTGAGATCGTCGATATCTTCCTTGAAACGGAGTTTGAGGGCGGCAGACACGCAAGACGCGTTGAAAAGATAATGAAGCTGGAGGAAAATTGATTATGAATAACGTTCATGTTTGCGACCATCCCTTAGTGCAGCACAAGATATCCCTGCTGCGCGACAAGAATACAGGCTCCAAGGAATTCAGAGAGCTTGTAAATGAAATATCCATGTTCATCTGCTACGAGGCAACACGTGACCTGCCCCTTAAGGAGGTAAAGATCGAAACTCCTCTGGCACTTGCAAATGCTAAGATAATCAGCGGAAGAAAGGTTGCTTTCGTTCCTATCATGAGAGCTGGTCTTGGTATGGTGGACGGTGCGCTGGCACTGGTTCCCGCTGCTAAGGTAGGCCATGTTGGCATCTACCGTGACAAGGCTAACAGCAATTCTGCGGCTGAGTATTACTGCAAGCTGCCCTTCGATATTGCAAACCGTGAGGTCATCATTCTCGATCTTATGCTTGCAACAGGCGTTTCCGCTATCAAGACAGTTGAGATAGTAAAGA
>JAFSHE010000069.1 GCA_017440445.1 Oscillospiraceae bacterium
CGGCATTGAAAAGAACGCACCTAACTTCGGGACAATAGGCGAGGCTCTCGGAGCTGTATATGATTTAGCAGAAATAAATGGTTTGAAAATAGATTTTACCATACAAGACAATCTACCCGATGATAAGGAAAATGAAAGCGACCGTTGGTTTGTGCAGATGACTGTTTACGGAAATGACAGCGAAAATCCTGTAAATGCTGATTTCTGCAAAGGAATACGCCAGATTGCCGATAATGTCAGCGATTTGGAGTCCTATTCAATATCCACAGAAACCTACACAACAGAAAAAGAAAAGATGAGGAAATATTACAGCCAGCCTATAACTAAAAAGGACTTTCCCGAACTTACCCGTGAAGAACGCCAGAAAAGGCATATCGAATGGGTAAAACAGCATTTAGAAGATAACTAATTCTATACAACACAGAAAAGAGCCGCTGCAATTCGCAACGGCTCTGATTATTTATTAAATTGTTCGATACTCGCTCTGTAAAACAAAAATGAGGTCAAAATGCGGTCAAAAGCTCACACAATGCACGACAAACGGCTTTACAATGCGGTTTGTTAAGGGTTTCAATTTACTCCCACTCGATAGTGCCGACAGGCTTGGGGGTAAGATCATACAGCACACGGTTGATGCCCTCTACCTCTGCGGTGATACGATCAGTGATCTTATGCAGTAGTGCATAAGGGATCTCCTCGATGGTAGCGCTCATTGCGTCAGTGGTATTAACTGCACGGATAATAGCAGGCCAACCCTCGTAACGCTTGTCATTCTTTACACCAACGCTCTTCATATCAGGAACTGCGATGAAGTACTGCCATACGGTCTTATTAAGGCCAGCGTTCTCAAACTCCTCACGGAGGATAGCATCTGCCTCACGCAGCGCATGGAGTCTGTCACGTGTGATCGCACCCAGGCAGCGAACACCGAGTCCGGGTCCGGGGAAAGGCTGACGGTCAACCATGGAAGAAGGAAGTCCCAGTGCCTTACCTACAACACGTACCTCGTCCTTGTACAGCAGCTTTACAGGTTCAACAAGCTCAAACTGCATGTCCTCGGGAAGGCCGCCTACGTTGTGGTGAGCCTTTACGCCGTCACTCTCCAGTATGTCAGGGTAGATAGTTCCCTGTGCAAGGAAAGAAATGCCTTCCAGCTTGCTTGCTTCCTCGTCGAATACCTTGATGAACTCGCCGCCGATTATCTTTCTCTTTTTCTCAGGCTCAGCTACGTCCTTCAGCAGGTCGAGGAAACGGTCTGTTGCGTCAATGTAGATAAGGTTTGCATCAAGCTGGTTTTTGAACACTTCAATGACCTGCTCGCTTTCGCCCTTTCTCATAAGTCCATGGTTCACATGAACACACACAAGCTGCTTTCCTATCGCCTTGATAAGAAGCGCTGCAACAACAGAGCTGTCAACTCCGCCCGAAAGTGCCAGCAGCACCTTCTTGTCGCCTACCTGCGCACGTACTGCCTCTACCTGCTCAGCGATAAATGCCTCTGCAAGTGCAGGAGTAGTAATGCGTTCCATTGTCTCCGGTCTTTTGTTTGAATCCATAATTTTATCCTCCTAAAATTAACGGCTTTCACCGTGGTTTCCTTTGTCAGTTTCTTTTGTCTGTTCCCGCCATTTCACAAAGCCATAGCTGTCCAGTATCTGAAAGAACTTAGCAAGTCGCTCGAAAGTGGGATGCGCACGCTCTCCGAAGTGCTGCTCCATCGGCTCGCCCATATCCATGATACGCTTTTCTCCATCGATAAGCGGCCACACAAAGCTGCCTATCTCATCGAGGTGGATATGCGTGAACCTCGGCTTTTTGAAGAACTTCTGGAATATTCTGTTCATCCAGCCCTTGTTCTCAATATCAAGAGTAACTATGCCCTTTTCATCCGCAGACCACTGAAGTCCCTCAGGATGGACGGGTATCTTTTCGAGGTAATTCTCCTCGGTTGTTTTTTTATTCTTCATTGAGTGTTTCATCTGTCTTTGATACGGGCTTACGCTTCTTCCATACGGAGAACATAAGCAGAGATACTATGATAAGTGCAAATACCACAAGGCTTCCTATGCTGAGTGCAAGCTCGGGGAGGTTAAGCAGTCCTGAGATATCCAGCACGGAATCCACACCGAATACCGCCAGCAGAGCAAGCACGATACCGATAAGGCCCTCGCCTGCGATCATGCCGGAGCAGAAAAGGATGCCGTCGTTTACTACTTCCTTCTTCTTTTCCTCGTCGCCGCCGAACTTCATCTTATCAAATACCAGTCTTACAAGACCGCCTATCATGATACATGCATTAAGCTGTACAGGCAGATATACACCGATAGCGAAAGGAAGAACAGGGATACCGATTATCTCAACAACAACTGCGATAACAGCACCTACTATAACTAAGTTCCAGGGAAGCTCTGCGCTCATAACACCCTCGATGATCATCTTCATCAGGGTCGCCTGAGGAGCTGCAAGAGCGTCTGTACCAAAGCCCCATGCTGCGTCAAGCAGGTAGAGCGTGCCGCCGATAGCAAGAGCAGAAGCAACAACACCGATGACCTCGCCTATCTGCTGCTTCTTGGGAGTGGAACCAAGCAGGAAGCCTGTCTTGAGGTCCTGAGAGGTATCGCCCGAGATAGCCGCAACGATACAGATTATAGAACCGATAGCGATAGCTGCGGAGTAGCCTGCCGCACCGCTTGCGCCTGTAAACTTCAGTATCATGGTAGCGATAAGGAGCGTTGCGATCGCCATGCCTGAAACGGGGTTGTTACTGCTTCCTACAAGACCTACCATTCTGGAGGATACGGTAGCAAAGAAGAAACCGAATACAACTATAACAAGCGCACCGATAAAGTTTACAGGGATAGCAGGAATAAGCCATACGGCTAATGTCAGCACTGCGATAGCGATAAGAACTATCTTCATGCTAAGATTGTCGTTTGTTCTGTCTACAGCACCTGTGGACTTTGCACCCATGTTCTTGAGTGCGTCCTTGAATGTACGAACGATAAGCGGCAGTGACTTGATAAGGGAAATAATACCGCCTGCTGCCAGCGCACCTGCGCCGATATAGCGGATGTAGCTGCTCCAGATACCCGAAGCGCCCTCTGCCGCATAGATAGCACCGATAGTCTGATCAACTGCGGGATACATGATGATCTCGCTGCCGAACATTACGATAAGCGGAATAAGCACGCACCAGCTGAATACGCCGCCCGCAAACATGTAGGAGGATATTCTGGGACCGCAGATGTAGCCTACGCTCATTACTGCAGGATAGATCTGTGTGCCGATCTCGCCGGCGAAGCCCTTTATTCTGAGGGAAACCTCTCCGGGGACTGCCTTAAGTCCGTCGATAACAAACTTGAACGCAGCTGCAAAGCCCATTCCCGCAAATACGGTGGAGGCATTCGCACCGCCCTTTTCACCTGCGAGAAGCACCTCTGCACAGGCTGTACCCTCGGGATAAGGAAGCACACCGTGCTCCTTGACGATAAGCGCATTTCTGAGGGGAACCATGAAGAACACGCCAAGCAGACCGCCGATAAGCGCAATAAGCGTTATCTCGATCATATCGGGCTTCTCCATTACATCCTCAGCCGCCCAAAGGAACAGTGCAGGCAAGGTAAAAATTGCGCCCGCAGCAACCGACTCGCCCGCAGAGCCTATCGTCTGTACGATGTTGCTCTCAAGGATAGAGTTCTTCTTCATGATAACTCTGATAACTCCCATGGCGATAACAGCCGCAGGAATAGACGCAGATACGGTCATGCCGACCCTGAGTCCCAGGTACGCATTAGCCGCACCGAATACTACCGCAAGGATAACACCCATCACGATAGAGGTCACCGTAAACTCCGGCGTTATCTTAGACGCAGGAATATACGGCTTGAATTCTGTTTTGTTTTCCATCAGTTTCTCCAATCCGCCGAACGGCATATATTTACGGCATTGTCGCCGCCTTGCCGCAGGCAGTGGGGAAAACTGATCTCTGTGCGGCAAAAACAATTATGTATTAGTATATCATATTTTGTCGACAATATCAAGGTGAAAAATACATGAAATTATTTATACAACTTATCCAAATTTCAGTGTGAATTTATCAGCGGAATGACGGAAGCTCATCAAGAGTGATAACATAATCGTGGTTGTAGATATAATTCAGGTCGTCCTTAGAATTTTCCTTTGTGATATAATCCGTATGCCATGTCATGAAGTAGCTCCACAGTGCGCCCTTGTCAGTAAGCTGCTCGGGTGTGGGGATAACTCCGCACTCGTGGAAGCATATAGGCTTTCTGTCCTCCACAACAAGACCCACTGCCTTGTACAGCATCTGATTGGGGCCTTTACTGTAAGAGTCTGCTCCTACGATATCGCAGTATTCATCGCCAACGTACCAGTCAGCGCAGAATTTCGGGTCCTTATGGGAATATCCGAACACCCAGATAAGGTTGTTAAGTCCCCAGTGGTTAGTGTAGCGGTCGTACATCAGCTTCCACAGCTTTTTGAAGTTCTCAGCACCGCCCTTGCTCCACCAGAACCAGTCGCCGTTAAGCTCGTGGAAGGGTCGCCACAGAACGGGAACTCCCGCCTCCTGCAGCTTCAGCAGAGCCTCTGCGCCCATGTCCATACCTGCGATAAGCTCCTCGTACTCAGGAGTACCCTCTGTCAGTGCTGCGTCCCAGTCCTTGATGGTGGTGTTCTGGCTGTGGGTCCACTCGCCTGTGAAATCAGTGCCGCAGTGCCAGCAGATAGTTACTATTCCGCCCTTTTCCCACCACTCGATGGCACGCTGATTTACTCCGTCAAAATCCATGTGCATATAATCCAGTCCACGGATGGCAGGCAGCTTTCCGCCTGTCGCCTCGCTGATGTGATTCATCTCATGCTCTGCGCCGCCGCTCATCCATGTGGACTCCTGCTGTCCCGAGATTATCTTTTCCCTATAAATGCTGTTTATGTAATCGTACAGCTTCTTTGCCTCGGTGGTAGCATTGGGATTGGACAGCTTGTACTTAGACTCGTACACCTCGCCGTCTGCTGCGGATGTATCGGAGCTTTCAGCGCTCTCCACGCCCGAGGTACTCTCTGCACCAGAGGTTGTCACTCCACCGCCCGAGGATGTTACATCCGAAGAAGATGTACCACCGTTACAGCCCGACAGCACAGATACAGATATAAGAAGTGCGGAGAAAAGCGAAATGACCCTTAAATGTTTCCTGTTTTTCATAAAGCCTCCATTTTCTGTAAAGTAAATTGCTTAAAAGAAAAGCGGCACAGAAATGTACCGCCTTGTATTTCGTTATCAGAACAGCTTTGCAAGCTTTGCAGCAGCGCTGATGTTACCGAATGCGTAAAGTCTGCCGTCAGCCAGCGCATCAGCGATGGTGAGCTTTCCGTCTGCGATGAGCAGTGCATTCTCAACGGAGATAGCAGCCTCGATATCCTTCTCGATGTAATCGTAAGGAGCAACTGTCAGCTTGTTGTCCTTTACCTCGATGTACATGTGAGCCTCGAATGTGCCGTACAGCTTGATATCAACAGCAACCTTGCCATCAATAGCAGCAGCCTTCTTGGCGTCAAGCTTCTTAGCGAGCTTTGCACAAACATCAGCAGCTGTAAGCTCCTTCTTTGCAGCCTTCTTGGGAGCTGCCTTCTTAGCAGCGGGCTTTGCAGCAGCCTTGCCGGGAGCTGCCTTGGCAGAAGCTGCCTTCTTTGCAGCA
>JAFSHE010000070.1 GCA_017440445.1 Oscillospiraceae bacterium
CACCAGACGATTTGCCCATATAGCCGTATCGAGCGTCTGCGATACTGCCAGCATGAAACGACCGAAGCATCCTATTACTACGGATAGCTCCAGCAGCATTATCAGCGTATCAACTTTTTTATATCTTGCAAATGCGCTGCCTATCATAATAAGCGAGACTGCGAACGCACAGAAATCAAACAAAGTAACAAGCATTTTATACTCCTCGACCAAACATTTCCATTATATCATTTTAATTATATATGATATCGCAAAAAAATGCAAGACGTTACCGCTAATATCTGCACTGATATACTGCAAAGCACCAAAGCAAGAACAGCGCTTATCACATTAAAGACCGCATAAGAATTACAAATAGCAAAACCTCCCTGCAAAACAGGGAGGTCGATATTGCTCTTTTTGTTGACCAAAATTGCCCAAAGAGGATTTCGTTTGCCCCAAACCGCATTGCACCGCCGTTTGCAAGGGCTGAAATTATCTCTTGGAGAACTGGGGAGCGCGACGTGCAGCCTTGAGACCGTACTTCTTTCTCTCCTTCATTCTGGGGTCACGTGTCAGGAAGCCAGCCTTCTTGAGAACGGGACGCAGCTCGTCAGAGTACTGGAGCAGAGCTCTGGAAATACCGTGACGGATTGCACCTGCCTGACCAGTAACGCCGCCGCCTGCAACTGTGCAAACGATGTCGAACTTCTCAACAGTATCAGTAAGAGCGAGGGGCTGACGAACGATGAGCTTCAGAGTGTCAAGACCGAAGTAGTCATCAATGCCTCTGCCGTTGATTGTGATAGTACCGCTACCGGGGTAAACTCTAACTCTGGCAACAGAGTGCTTTCTTCTGCCTGTGCCATAGTAGTAAGGTTTAGAATCGTACATTTTCAGCCCTCCTTAAAACTTGTACTCAACGGGCTTCTGAGCCGCGTTCTTGTGCTCTGCACCAGCGTAGCAGCGAAGTCTTGTCATAGCCTTTCTGCCGATCGTGGTGTCAGGGATCATGCCGTTTACAGCAAGTGTCATAGCCTTCTCGGGGTTCTTTTCCATCAGGGTGTCGTAACGGATCTCCTTCAGGTGGCCGATCCAGCCTGTGTGCCATCTGTAATACTTCTTCTCCAGCTTCTTACCTGTGAGAACTGCCTTTGCGCAGTTGATGATGATTACGTGATCACCACAGTCACAGTGGGGAGCGAATGTTACCTTGTGCTTGCCTCTGAGCAGGTGAGCAGCCATAGCAGCTACACGACCGAGGGGACGGCCTGCAGCATCGAGTACATACCAGCTGCGCTCTACTGTTTCAGCCTTGGGCATATATGTTGCCATACTTTTTTCCTCCTTGTATTTCGGAACGTCTGTCCGATGAATTTCTCGGTAATATGCGCTTTCTGCACACTATTACCTTACACAACATTGATTATTATACACGTTTCAGAATGATTTGTCAAGGGTTTTTGCATCCAAATTTGAAATATATCCCGTTTTCTATGGTTTTCTCTCGCTTTCTCTCTGTTTTTCTCCGTTTCTTGAAGTTCATTTCATTTTTTGAGCGGATTTTTTGCAAGCGAGAAAATCAGAGGAATCACGAGAAAACAAGAGCTTTCACGGAATTTGTTTTTTTGACCGTTTTCGTGGTATTTGCGTGTAAACGACTAACAAAACGCAGATGCGACCTGCGGTCTGTCGTCACCGAGGAGTATCGCAGATAGTCCTGACAGCAAAAGCGGGCGCATCTGCGCCCGCCGTGAAATATTCATCATACCTTGCAGTAGACCACTGCATAGTCAAAGGGAGAAACGGTTATCTTACCATCCTCAATACCTCTGCCGAAGCGGTCGAATGCGGGAACGAAATCAAAGAACATCTCTGTATGCTCGTTCTTTATCTCAAAGGTGTGTCCCTGAGTGGACTTGTTGAGATAAACTATCGCCGCCTCACGGGTTATCTTGTCGTAGCGTGCGAATACCACTACCTTGTCCGTCACCTCGATAAACTGGAAGTGTCCCTGCTCAAAGGCACGGCTGCCCTTTCTCACCACGGAAAGCTGACGTGTGAACTCCACAAGGTCGAGGTTTTCCCTGCCCCATGGATAGCAGCGGCGGTTGAACGGGTCACGGTAGCCCTCCATTCCTGCCTCGTCGCCGTAGTATACGGAGGGAATTCCCGGCAGGAAGAACTGAAGCACCATTGCGCACTTCATCAGCGAGATACCGTACATATACTGCTGACCATCGAGGTAACGCTCGCACTGCCAGTCCTTGTCGTGCCAGCCTATCTCCTCGCCGCCGAGGCGGGTGAGCGCACGCTCCGTGTCGTGGGTGGACAGGAAGTTCATCAGCATATCGATGGCGGGCTTGGGATAGTGGTCAAGTATCGTCAGTATGCTGTCACGGAATACCTTGGGGTCGGCGTACTTGCAGTAGTTGAGTATCGCCTCCTTGAAGGGATAGTTCATAACGCTGTCAAGCTGACCGCCGTTGAGGTATCGTCTGCGGACGCCGTAGCTCTCCTTGTTGGAGGCGTCCTCCCATACCTCGCCGTAGATTATCTTGTCGTTTCCGAGTGCCTTTACCGCCTTGTTGAGGTTGTCGAGGAACTCATCGGGAAGCTCATCCGCAACGTCCAGTCGCCAGCCGCGAGCGCCGAGCTTTATCCACTTCTGGAGGATGCCGTCCTCGCCGCAGATATAGTTCGTATACTGCTCGTTGTTCTCGTTTACGTTGGGGAGAGTGGTTATGCCCCACCAGCTCTCGTACTTGTCGGGATATCCCGTGAAGCTGTACCAGGGGAAGTAGGGGGAATTTCTGTCACGGTATGCGCCTGTGTTTACACCGTAGCGTCCGAACTTGTTGAAGTACACGGAGTCAGCGCCTGTGTGGGAGAATACGCCGTCAAGGATGATGTCTATACCCATCTTCTTTGCCTTCTGGCAAAGCTCCACGAAATCCTCCTCAGTACCGAGGAGAGGGTCTATCTTTTCGTAGCTTGCGGTGTTGTAGCGGTGGTTCTCGTGAGCCTCGAAGATGGGGTTCAGATATATCACCGTAACGCCCAGCGACTTGATGTAGGGCAGCTTTTCGATGATGCCCTGAAGGTCGCCGCCGAAGTAGTCGTTGTTGCGTACTATTCCCTTGCTGTCGGGCTTGTAGAGGGGAGTACCGTACCAGTCGTCACGAATGATACGGTCTGCGGGAACGTTCTCGTGCGCCTTTCCGCTCTTTGCGAAGCGGTCGGGGAATATCTGGTACATGATACCGCCACGGATGAATGCGGGAGTATACAGGTCCTCATCAAAAACGGTGAGCTGGAACAGCTCCTCGCCCTCGAAAACGCCCTCGGATGCGCCGCGGCGTTTGATGTAACGGCGGTGTCCGTCGATGATGCAGGTGAAGTAGTAGTGATGAAGTCCAGTGTTATTGGGAGTAAACACGCAGGAATAGATGTTGTCATCGCCGCTCTCGTCCTGAAGGATAAGCTCGATGAAGCGCTCCTTGTAGCCCGGGCGGAACATAACGAGCGTCAGGTCCGACACCTGCATGTACTTGGGGAGGCGGATGTTATATATTCCCGGCTGACCCCGTCTTGCGGCACCGAAAGGGTGCTTGTAGCTTGAGTCAAAGCAATCGAAGATAGGAAGGCTCATGTTGAAAGCTCCTTTAAAGTCTTTTTTTGGACACGTTTAACGTGATATGAAGTATGGGCGGCAGCTTGCCGCCCATACATTATGCTACACCCTGAACGGGCATAAAACGCTTTCTTGTTTTACTTGAGGTTCCAGATGTCACGAGCGTAGTCTGTAACAGCTCTGTCAGCGGAGAAGCGGCCTGCGCCTGCGATGTTGAACAGGGACTTCTTGTTCCACTCTGCCTGATCCTTGTAAACCTCGCTGAGGTACTTCTGTGTGCCACGGTAGCTGTCGAAGTCAGCAAGAGCCATGTAGAAGTCCTTCAGCTTGATGGAGTTTGCAACCTCCTCGAATGTAGCGCCGTTGATGCCGTTGTACATGCGCTGCATTACATCCTTGATCACCTGGTTGTTGTTGATGTAATTTTCGGGGTGGTAGCCTCTCATGCGGAGGTCGTTTACCTCGGGTGTTCTCATACCGAATACGAAGATGTTGTCATCACCAACAGCCTCGTGGATCTCAACGTTTGCGCCGTCGTAGGTACCGATGGTCAGCGCACCGTTAAGCATGAACTTCATGTTACCTGTACCGGAAGCCTCTGTACCTGCAAGGGAGATCTGCTCGGAGACCTCGGCTGCGGGCATCAGCATCTCGGACAGAGTTACACGGTAGTCCTCAAGGAAGATTACCTGCAGCTTGTCACGCAGCTTGGGATCGTGCTTGATCTCCTCGCCGATGCACCAGATCATCTTGATGATCTGCTTAGCGATATAGTAGCCGGGAGCAGCCTTTGCTGCGAAGATGTATGTCTTGGGAACAAAGGGAGCGTCGGGGTTCTGCTTTAAGAAGTTGTAGTCAGCGATGATGTTCATAGCGTTCAGCTGCTGACGCTTGTACTCGTGCAGACGCTTTACCTGTACGTCGAAGATGGAGTCAACATTCAGCTTTGTACCAGTTGTCTTTTCTACGTACTTAGCGAAGCGCTCCTTGTTGTTTCTCTTGATCTTGCCAAGCTTTTCGAGAACGGACTTGTCGTTTGCGAATACCTGGAACTTGATAAGCTCGCCTGCGTCCTTCTTGAAGCCCTCGCCGATGCACTCGGACAGAAGATCTGTAAGCTCCTGGTTGGACTGCAGCAGCCATCTTCTGTAAGCGATACCATTGGTAACGTTCTTGAACTGGCTGGGCTTGTCGGTAGCCTGGAGATTGAATACGTCGTCCTTGATGATCTGGCTGTGCAGCTTGGAAACGCCGTTTACGCTGTGGGATGCAGCAACGCAGAGGTTAGCCATGTGGATCTGGTTACCCTGGATGATGGACATCTTTGTAACCTTCTCGCTGTTCTGTGTTCTTGCGAACAGCTCCTCGCAGTAGCGGCGGTTGATCTCGCAGATAATGGAGAAGATTCTGGGCAGGATGCGCTCAAGCAGGGTCTTGTCCCACTTCTCGAGGGCCTCAGCCATAACGGTGTGGTTGGTGTATGCGAATGCATTGGTAACGATGTGCCATGCCTGCTCCCAGCCGTAGCCGCAGTCATCCAGCAGTATTCTCATCATCTCGGGAACTGCCAGTGTGGGGTGTGTATCGTTGATGTGGATAGCAACCTTCTCGTGGAAGTTGTCCAGTGTGCCGTAAACCTTCATGTGGCGCATTACGATATCGCCGATGGAGGCAGCGCACATGAAGTACTGCTGTCTTAAACGGAGAGCCTTACCCTCCATGTGGTTGTCGTTGGGGTAGAGTACCTTGGAGATGGAGTGTGCGATGTTGGATGCACCCAGAGCCTTTGCGTAGTCGCCGCTGTTGAAGCTGCCCATATCGAAGGACATGCTCTCGGCAGACCACAGACGCAGCTTGGAAACAGCCTTGCTGTCGTAACCGGAAACGTACATGTCATAAGGAACAGCGTTTACGGAGGAGTAGTTTACATGCTCAAGGTGGTGGTAGTTCTCATCCCAGTACTCGTTGATTTGGCCGTCGAAACGAACCTCAATAGCCTGGTCGGGGGAGGGCACGAGCCATGCGCCGCCGCCGGGGAGCCAGTTGTCGGGAAGCTCTGTCTGCCAGCCGTCAACTATCTTCTGCTTGAAGATACCATACTCATAAAGGATGGAGTAGCCTGTTGCGGGATAGTCGCAGGTAGCAAGACCGTCGAGGTAGCATGCTGCCAGACGTCCCAGACCGCCGTTACCGAGACCTGCGTCAGGCTCCTGCTCGAAAATTCTGTCAAGCTTGATGCCCCAGTCGGAGAGAGCAGCCTCTGCTTCCTTCTCCATACCGATATTGTAAAGGCTTGTCTTGAGGGAGCGTCCCATAAGGAACTCCATGGACAGGTAGTACACCTGCTTCTTGACCTGGGAATTTACGCTGCGCATATAGTCGTGGCGCTTTTCCTTCAGGAAGTTTACAACGATTGAGGATAATGCACGGTAGAGCTGTGCATCTGTTGCATTCTTGGAATCTGTTCTGAAGTCGTACTCCAGAATTCCTGCGAGCTGCTTCTTCAGCTCTTCTTTAGTGAACGGAGATTTCATTTGCGGTTGACCCCTTTCATAGTTTAAGCCCGACGGGCTGATTATGGGTATAGATATACCTTTTATCTAATCATACCCTACAATTATACTATCATTTTCGGAAAAAAGCAAGATTTCAGACACATTACTGTTAATTAGCCCTAAAATCCTGTAACTTTATTTGAGTAATTTAGACAAATTCAATACATAAATTTAAGCATATTCAACTATCTGTCATATTTCCCGGAAATATTATGGCAGATATTGTCATATAAAAACAGCAATACCGCCTTAAACGGCGGTATGACAGATATTTTTATATGTCAAGTCCTTCAAATATTGCCTCTGCAAGCTCCAGAATGAATTCTATAACGCCGCAGGCGATATCCGCCTTGCTTTTCTGCTTTTTCTTGCGCTTGAATAACATGTTTTTTCTCCTTTCGTCAGGGGAGATATTCCCCGCTTACTGCTTTCTTGCTATCGAATATTCATCATCGCTGCTGTAATAGGGACAGTTGTAATTCGTGCCGCTCATGAAGCGGTACATCTCGTCCTCGTCGAGATTGACAAGGCACACCCAGCAGTCACATTCCTCGTCGTATACGTAGTTTACGCAGTCGTCACAGTTTGTCATTTTTCTTACCTTTCCTATAAAACATAAGTATGTCGCAGATAACGCAGACAGCTCCGCCTGCGCCGTAGCATATAAGGTCGTGCGGGTCGAAGGTCGCTCCCAGCAGCACCGCCATGAAGCTGCCCTCCCCGAAAACCGAGGAAAGCTCCGTAAGCTGCAGAAGCTCCACGCACAGTGCCAGCAGCATCACCGCCGCCGACAGAAACGCAAACCGCTGCGGGAATATCACCCTTCCGCCGCAGTAAACGGTGATGACAGCCAGTACATCACCGATGTACGGACGGACAAAATCGTCATGCACGAAAAGTGCGATGCACACCTCTGTACAAAGCAGCAGAACGAACGCCGCAGCGTATATAAGGCGGAGTTTTTTTACGCTCATGCCTTTTCTTCCTTTTTGTCTGCGATGGCACGAAAAGCCTGCTCAAGCGTCCTTACGCCGATTATCTGTATGCCGTAGCCCTCGCTCTTGCTGAGGGAGGAGAAATTCTGCTTAGGGATGATGCACTTCTCAAAGCCAAGACGTGCCGCCTCTTTTACTCTTTCACGCACGTGGGAAACAGCACGCACCTCGCCGCCGAGGCCCACCTCACCGAATACCATCACCTTTTCGGGGATGACCTTGTCGCACAGACCCGAGTACAGCGCCATCGCAACTGCAAGGTCTGCGGCAGGCTCGTCAAGGCGCAGACCGCCTACGATATTAACGTACACATCCACCCCGCCGAAGAAGAAGCCCGTGCGCTTTTCAAGCACTGCCAGTATCATGTACAGCCTGTTGTAGTCAAAGCCCGTTGCCACTCTCCTCGGTGCGGAGAGCGAGGATTTCGTCACCAGTGCCTGCACCTCTGCGAGGATGGGACGTGTACCCTCAACGGAGCAGACGACACAGCTTCCCGAAACGGAGGAAAGCCGTCCAGACAGCATCATCTCGGAGGGGTTGGTGACTTCCTTAAGACCGTCGTCGTCCATGTTGAACACGCCTATCTCGTTGGTGGAGCCGAAACGGTTCTTGAACGCTCTCAGGATACGGTAGGAGAGCTGCTTTTCGCCCTCGAAATACAGCACCGTATCCACGATATGCTCCATTATCTTCGGGCCTGCGATGCCGCCGTCCTTGTTGACGTGGCTTACGATGAACACAGGTATCTCCTCGGATTTTGCCATACGCATGAATGCGTTGGTACATTCACGCACCTGCACTATACTTCCCGCAGAGGAGGTGATGGCATTGGAGGTGATGGTCTGTATCGAGTCGATGATGACCACCTCGGGCTTATTCTGCACCACCGCATGGATTATGCTCTCGCAGCTGTTGTTGGAGGCAAGGAAAAGGTTGTCGCTGGCTACTCCCAGACGGTCGGCACGCAGCTTTATCTGGCGCTCGCTCTCCTCGCCCGAAACGTAGAGGATAGTATGCTCGTTGCCCATGTAGCCGCATATCTGTAAAAGCAGCGTGGATTTTCCGATACCCGGGTCGCCGCCGATAAGCACCAGCGAGCCTTTTACAAGTCCGCCGCCGAGGACCCTGTCAAGCTCCGATATTCCAGTGCCGTAGCGTGTTTCGTCCTCATAGCTTATCTCGCCTATGCGGTTGTACTTGAACTCGCCCACGGGTGCGGAGGTCCTGCCCGCCATCGCCTCGGCGGGAGTTGCCTCCTCTATACTGTTCCATGCGCCGCAGGCGGTACACCTGCCGTTCCATTTCGGATATTCCTGCCCGCATTCACGGCATATAAACAGTTGTCGCTGCTTTGCCATCCTCTGGCCTCCCATCGTGTTGATAGTTTATCACTGTCTACAATTATACCACGACCGCCGCCATAAATCAATATCCGATTGACTTTTCCTCAAGATAATGGTATAATAAAAACAGCTTATACCAATTGCTTACGCAATTGCGCTGTTTTTATTGAAACATACCCTGTGTCTGCTGTCGCAGACAACGGCTGTCGCCGTTTTGCAGTGCTTTCGCACTGCGGATATGTTATAATATAATCGGTTCATTATAATATCAGGAGGTTTTGAAAATGGCTATTACACCTGTTAATCCCTTTGATGATGCAGAGGAGATCGCCAAGAAGTCAATGGTGCTGTTCTTCGTTATAGACTGCTCGGGCAGTATGGGCGGCAGCAAGATAGGCACGGTAAACTCCGTTATGGAGGAGCTTATCCCCGAGATACGCGGCATAGGCGGCGCAGACGCCGATATCAAGCTTGCGGTGCTTAAGTTCTCGGGCGGCAGCGAGTGGATGTACGACGAGCCTGTTTCCGTTGACGAGTTCGAATGGAAGCCCCTCGACGCCGAAAACGTGACCGACCTCGGCGACGCTTTCTCCGCTCTTGCAGGAAAGCTGTCCAGAAACGAGTTCATGAGCTCTCCCTCTCTGTCCTTCGCACCTGTTATGATACTCATGTCGGACGGCTATCCCACCGACAACTTCGAGAAGGGTCTTGCGGAGCTTCAGAAGAACAAGTGGTATGCCGCAGGCATCAAGGCGGCTGTTGCCATCGGCGAGGACGCTGACCTTGATATCCTCGCGCGCTTCACGGGAAACCCCGACAGCGTGGTTACAGCACACAACGGCGAGGCTCTTGCAAAGCTCATCAAGTTCGTTGCTGTTACCTCCTCCCAGATAGGCAGCCGCAGCGTGCGCCTTGCAGAGACCGACGAGGACCAGCGCACAAAGCAGCAGTCCGCAGCTGAGCAGATACGTGAATTCGCTGACAGCGACGAGATAAGCGCAGATATCGAGGCTGGCTGGTAATGAATTTCACAGGCTACTGTGTTTCGGTAAGAGGCGCCTCCCACGAGGATGCGGGCGAGCCTTGTCAGGACTCCGCACGTGTATACACTGGTGAGGATCTTGCTGTTGCCGCAGTTTCTGACGGTCATGGCAGCGCAAAGCACTTCCGCAGCGGTGCGGGCAGCGAGATAGCCACACGCATCGCAATACGCTCGCTTATGGAATTCAGCGAGCGCAACGGCGGGATAGACAGCATCTTCCGTGGCGACCCCGAGAATGCCGCACGGCGTATTGCGGCAAACATGATATGCGGCTGGAATGAGGAGATAGCCGACCACATGCGCTTTGTTCCCTACTCAGAGGAGGAGAATGAAAAGCTGCGGAAATTCGGCGGACTTCCTCCCGAAACGGTATACGGTGCGACCCTTATCGCAGCGGCGGCAACGGGCAGGGGTCTTTTCGGGCTGCAGATAGGCGACGGCACCTTCGCCGCACGTGAAAAGCGTGGGAAGATGGTATTCCCCATGCCCGAGGACGAGCGCCTTGTGGGAAATCTGACCACCTCGCTGTGCGACAACGACGCAATAAGCAGCGTGAGATGGTTCTATCAGCCGGGAAATTACAACGGGATAGTGCTGTCAAGCGACGGGCTTATAAACTCCTTCCGCTCCAAGGACGATTACCTGCATTTTGCGGAGCGTATAACCTCTGCGGTTTATACAGGCAAGACCTCCGAGCTTGCCGCACATCTTAAGGAGCGCTCACGCAGCGGCAGCAGGGACGATATCTCCGTGGCAGTTCTGACACGGAAATGACGCAGTCTGACATGCGGTAAAAGTATTTTCTGATAATATTGTCGATAAAGGTGATTATTTTGGTAACAGGAAAATCACCTATTGACTTTTTTTGTCGGATATTATATAATATGAAGTAATCATATACTTTGTTTTGCAAAGGGGAATTGTCATGGCTGAACGAAATAAATTACTTATCGTTGACGATTTTGAATTCAACAGACTTATGCTCAGTGATACCTTCAGCGACCGTGCTGTTATCGAGGCGGACAACGGCCAGCGTGCTATCGAGGAGTTTGAACTTCATAAGGACGAGCTGTGCGCAGTGCTGCTGGACATCATGATGCCCGTAATGGACGGCTTCGGTGTGCTGGAGTACTTCGTGGAGAACAAATACATTGATGATATTCCTGTGTTCATAATCAGTGCGGATACATCGGACAAGTCGCTGTCCCGTGCGTATGACCTGGGTGCTGCTGATGTTATCGCAAAGCCCTTCAATATCAGATTTGTACGCAGACGTATCAACAACATAATCGAGCTGTACGACCAGCGCAGACATCTCCGCTCCGTAGTTGACGCTCAGAATAAAATTCTTGAGCAGACAGGGAAGAAGTAAGTCTGTATCATAGCATAATCAAAGCACCGATATTCTTTTTTATCGGTGCTTTTTATTGCTGATAAGGAGGAAAAATGAACCAAAAGTTTAAGAGAATATTGTCACTGATGATGACAATGGTATTCATTCTGTGTACGATAGCGGCGACAGGCGTCACAGCGTTTGCCGCAGGTGAACGTGACGTATGGTACGTAGGCTGGACCGAAGGTTATGGCGAGTATATCGGCTGGCTTGGCAAGGGCGCAGATTTTTCAGTTGACACAAATAACTATTATAAGGAAAGCAGATATTCCATCAGGATGGATAACAACGCAGATGAATACAATTATACCTGCATTGACAAAACTATTGCGGTAGAGCCGCTCACTGCATACAGATTTTCTGCGATGGTAAAGTATGAGGGTCATCAGCTTGACCCTGCTGCAACAGGCGATTTGAAGGGTGCTTTCCTGAGAGAATTCTATATAAATGAAGAAGGCAAATGGGTAAATCATAACTATTCCAAAACTACTACCAGCGGCGAATGGACAAAGCTTGAGTGCTTTTTCACCACAGTAGAGGGACAGCGGACTGCAACCCTTAACCTGTTCAATGGCTATACCAATACCCTCAACAAGGGCACCGCATGGTTCAGCGATATAAAGGTGGAAAAGGTTGATAAAACAAACCAGTGGGATGTGCTTCTGCTGGTGCTGAAAAACGTTGAGGCAGAGGTAACTCTTGACGGCGAAACATACACATATACCGATAACTTCAACAATGAGGACGTTGCGTATATCAGGGATGATATCGTCGGAAGAATGAAGAACTCCGTGCATGTGATGTCTGACGAGCTTGTAAACATAAAGAACATCGATACATACGCAATTGAAGATATTGTTACAGAAAAGGAGCTCAGAACTGCGCTTAACGATGACGGCTCTGTAAAGGGCTATTTCCTTGATGTGAACTCGGATAAGATAGCAGATATCATCAGCACCTACACAGCAAAGAAGAACTACAATCAGATAATCTTCTTCCTGCCCGTACAGGGAATTTCACGCTACTGGCTGGGGCTTGGCGGCTCCAAGACCCAGAATATCCATTTCTGTCAGCTCAACTACAAGACAGGCACAGAAAGCTATCACTGGAAGAACAAGGACGGCTCCATTTTCCCTGAAAGCGCGGTTATCCATGAGATACTCCACGGTGTGGACAATGATTCAAGGACTCTCTACGACAGCAATACTCCTACGCTTCACGAGAATATAGGCATTTACAGCGAATACTACAACGGCGACGACGGCTGGTATACTTACCAGTGCGACTATATGACAAAGAATCTCCCCGATGGCAGAGGTATCGACCCCCGTGCATTCTGGCGTCCAAACGGAAAATATACATTATATAACAACGAAATGGAAGTAGGCGGACTTATCGATATCAGCGCACTTCCGCTGGATATAACCAGAACATCCGTTTCGCCGATAAAGGACCGTGCATACACAGGCAGCAGCATAACACCTGCCATCACCATAACTGACAACAATTACGTACTGAGAAGCGGAACAGACTACACACTTTCGTATAAGAACAACACCGCAGCAGGCACAGCAACAGTCACCGCAACAGGCAAGGGAATATACACAGGAACAAAGTCCGCTACCTTTAAGATAGTAACAACGCTTGCGTGCAAGCCCACAAACATCGTAGCAACAGCAGGCGACAGCAAGGTGACATTCGCATGGAACGCAGTTCCCAATGCGGAGAGATATTCTCTGTCCATCTATGATCCTGACACAGGTAAGTATACTCTCAGATCTTCGCAGATAACAAAGACGACCTATACCACATCAAAGCTTACGAACGGCAAGCAGTATCAGTTCCTTATCAGAGCGTACGTTGACGGAAAGTGGAGTCCCTATACATCCGCTGATCTCGTGAAGGCAACTC
>JAFSHE010000071.1 GCA_017440445.1 Oscillospiraceae bacterium
GACTACGGCAGCGACAGCTCAAAAATAAATGTTGTGTACCTCAACGACGGCGACAAGAAGTTTGCAGTACGTCGTATTCTTACAAAGGCGACAGAGGACGAGTGCTTTAGTGACAGCACTCTTGCCCCAGCAGAGGTTTATATCTACAACAGATCGGCTGACGAGTACATCCGTGCTGATTTTGGCGACAGCTACTCTACTGCTCCCGCTGCCATCATCCATGAAAATATGCTTTACATCTACGGATGTTCCCTGCCTGACGAAGATATGCCATTCCTGTGGCGCTGGGACGGTAATAACAAGCCCGAAAAGTCGCATATCTTTGACAATCGCTACATAGCTATGACGGAGCTTAAGGAATATGGAGTATGGCTGTTTACAACGCACATGCTCAATGCTGATACATCAATGCTCTGCGTTATCGACCCGAGGACGATGAAGGTCGTGGACAGCGCAAAGAATGAGTATACAGGCGGCGAGGAGAAACTGGGATTCACGTCTGTCGACGGAGTTCAGATAGTAAACGGGAAGATATATTCTCCCGACGGCACTGTGAGCGAGTATGCACGCCCTGAAAACATCCCGCCTATATACGCAGTGACATCCATGTATTCCCCTGTATGGGAGCATGAGGAGGGCGATGACCCTGGCAGCTACGCCGGTGCGCTATATCATGAGGGCAGCTGCTACTGGCACACGGGATTATGGGAAGTATCACAGCAATCTGACGCAGACAGCAGCGATCTAAAATACAATCTGAACGAGGTAGAAATCAGCGGTATATCGAGCTATTCGCAGTTCTATGCGCTGCTTGACAAAGCCGAGTATCTCGGTATCACCGACATAAACGGGGACATCTACAAGCTATCAGACCGTGCAGTGATCGTGGAATACAAGGATAACGACTATAAGGACGACCGTTCACACAGCATATTCCGATTTTATCTTCAGAATGAAAACGATACGACGGTTTACTCCCCCGCATGCTATGCGGTATCCGAGCTGATATCGCCGCAGGAATATATCCTCTACTGCGAGGGAAAGCACTATTTTACAGACAAGTACGAATATTACTCTGACGAGGAATTCTATTCCGATTACAGTGCCGAGGAATTTGCAAAAGCCATCGGCAGGACGGGTATCACCTCATCACCCAAGCTGTATGAGTACATCTCGACCCTTGAAAATGTAGGCAGCACACCCAGCTACGGAACGATATACAGAGTAGACGACAACACTGTTATCACTGACATATCATCATCCTCGGATATCAGAAAAACAAGACTGTGGAAAGCAGACTGACACAGCACCTCTCCCATAAAAAAGCTCCTGTGATGCTTCACAGGAGTTTTTTTCATATAGTTTTTTTGTACTCGTCAAGGAAACGGTAGACCTTGCCCTTACACACCACATTGCCTGTGGTTATGCCTGCCTTATTCTTTATCGTTGCGAGAATTGCACGGGCTGCCGCTTCATCGGTGAACTCTATCTCAAGCTCGCAGTCTGTCTTTCCGAAATAGCTGCTTTTATCAAGGTCTATCTCCGCACCGCCGAAATCCTTTACAAGGCGGACTGTACTAAGGCTGCCAAGCAGAGCAACATCGGGAAGTCCCTCTCTGCCGCAAAGTGCTGATAGCTGAGCGCCTGTAAGCGCATCGGGGAGCGTATCGCCAAGCTCCTGCTCCACCTCAATACGGGAGTAGCTTTCGCCGTTTAGCAGCTTCATCTGGAGAAGAAACTTCCCGTCCACTACCCTTACACGACATGTAATATGATTTGTAAACAGGTAAAAATCAGGTGTATCGAAGTAGTAATTGGTCTGCTCTACCCTTTTATTCCATGCAAACATGGCACTAATCGTATCATACTGCTGCTCGTTCAGCATTACTTTAAATTCGTTTTCAACCATTTTGTCACCTCAGATATATCCGTATAATCCTCTTACGCTGACCTCGCCTGAGCTTACCTCAAATCTGCCATCCTCATTACGGCATATCAGATGTCCGCTTTCTGCAATATCCTCCGCAAAAGCTGTCTGCTCCACGCCGTTTCGGATGAGCCTTACCTCTCTGCCAAGGGTCACGCAGCGTCTTTTGTACTCCCCGATAAGCTCCGAAAAGCTGTATCTGCTGTACTCCATGACCTTCTCTGCGATAAGCTGCGCTGTACGCTCCCTTTCTAGAGATATCCCCGTAAGCTGCAAAAGCGATCCCGCATGAGGAAGTCCCGCCTCGGAAAAATATTCAGCAGACTGGCAAAGATCAAGCCCTATTCCGCATATTATATCTATACCGTCACCATCCGACGCGCTTTCGCATAGAATACCACAGAGCTTATATCCGTCAAGCACGATATCATTCGGCCACTTTATCCCGAATGAGGGCGGCACCTCATAAAAGTTGTCAAGCACACTGCACACTGCGATACTTACCGCAAGGGTTATCGTTTCGGGATGCGGCGGGTTTCTCAGCAGCACTGACACAGGGAGCATTCCCTCGCTGTCAAGCCATGAGTGTCCTATCCGTCCACGTCCTGCTGTCTGCCGCAAGGCAGTTACCGCATCGCCGTCTGACAGACTTTTACGGTTAAGCTTAAGCCATGTGTTGGTGGAATCTGTTTCCTGCAAGTGAACAAGCATCATTTTTCAAAATCGAATGCGATGATGTTCATCTTGATCTCGCCGCTGCTGGATATCTCTATAACTCCGTAGCTGGGCTTGTTGCGGTTTCTGGGAGAATCGGGACTTCCCGGATTCATGATGAACACGCCGTCTATCACCTCGGTACGGTAGAGATGTGTGTGACCGTACAGAGCGATCTTGCAATCGTTCTGTTTTGCGTCATATACAAGTCTTTCAAGCCCGCTGTGTACATCCTGACAATGACCATGGCAGCAGAATATCTTATATCCGCAGACGGTGGGCATCTGCACTGGCTTATACGTTCCGAAATCGCAGTTTCCCTGTACATATACCATCGCCTTTTCGGGGTGAAGGTTACGGACATCACGGAACTCGTTTTCTCCATCGCCAAGGTGTATAAAAAGGTCCGCATCCATATTGCGGTTTACTATCTCATCAAGAACTGCAAAATTTCTGTGAGTGTCAGACACTACTACTATCTTCATACGCAGTTTAGCTTCCTTTCGGTTTTTACATATATATTCTGTGTTTGTAATCGTTATTATTAAGCATAGCTGTAATA
>JAFSHE010000072.1 GCA_017440445.1 Oscillospiraceae bacterium
ATCCTTCCTGCTGGATATCGGAGAGCATCTGCGCTCGCTGGACAGACTGGAGGGGCTTTCGGGAAAGCTTTTCATCCCCTCGCACTGCCCGCCCGTGGAGGATATCACAGGGCTTGTAAAGGCAAACCGTGACGCAGTGAACGATGTGGCAGACAAGATACGTGAGCTGTGCAGGGACGGCATGTCCATAGATGACCTTATAGCGAAGCTGTTCGAGGTGTACGGGATAAAGCTGTATCTCACGCAGTATGCGCTTATCGGCTGTACCACGAGGAGCTACCTTTCGTGGATGATCGACAGAGGCGAGATAACTCCCGTATTCGAGGGAACAAAGCTGATGTTCAGGAGTAATGAGAAATGAATGTACGGGCGGCGTTATGCCGCCTGTTTTTCGTTCTGTAAAACGGTTTAGGTTATAAACGGCGGTCACTGACCGTCATTTTTTACATACATAAAAAGATTTTCCTGTGCAATTGGATGAAAAAGGCATGTAATCGTTGACAAAAGTTTGTAATTATTATATAATCAGTATAAGCCCTAATAGGGAAAATTATAATTTCAGGAGGTTTTTAAGATGAAGCTTAAAAAGGTTCTGTCGGGCTTTATGGCGGCTGTTATAGCTGTTACAAGCTCGGTAGTTATGACGGTTTCGTCGAGCGCAGAGGATACGACTGCATACATCCGTTTTACAGGTCGTTCTACCAACTGGGCTATCAACAGCTTTCAGGATTTTGCCGGTAAGACAACTATAACTACCGGTACAAATACTTACGCTATTACGATTGATGGCTTTAGCTATGGCGACACCATTCTTGACGCTACTGGTGATGACCAGTTCAAGATCTGTTTCTTTGACCCTGATGCAACCGGTGTAATAACCGATATGGAGCTTGTTTCCGTTGTTGTTGACGGCGGCGAACCAATTGCTCTTAACAATACATCTGTTGGTCAGAATGATTGGGGTGGACTCTGGGATAATACTGCCGGCGCAACTATTGCATGGTGCAGATGGCTGACCCTTTCCACAGAGGAGATCAATACCATCGGAACATTTAACTCCAGCATTACATTTAACGTAAAATGTACATACCCTGTTGATGAAAGAGAAGAAATGACAGCGTCATTCTCCTCTGACCCTATCGAGCTTTCCGTTTCAGAGGTTACATGGGAGGCTTCCGGAAAGGCTGCACAGGCTAACATTGCAATTCCTGCACCTGAAGGCGTAACTTATGGCACTACAACGTATGCAGAGATCAAGGAAAGCTTCAAATCTCTGAAGATCACTGATATCGTATACGACAACGACAGTGCAGACATAGGTGCTGATAACATTTACGTAACACCCTATGCTCAGTGGAATGATAATTCCATCTGGTCTTCACGTAACGGAGGTGCGCAGATATCTTCTGCTTCCGTACTGTGGTCACTGGATGATATTACTGATCCCAGTGGTAATGCAGTACCTGATGATGCAGTGATCTCGACCTTTGGTTATCAGATCAACATTAACGGTACTGGCACAGCAGTAGCTGACATGAATGCAGGTGATACTATCACCATTAACCCCGAAGAGGAAGTTCTCGATCAGTACTGGCTGGAAGTAAGTGACCACAATTACGGCACAGTAGAGCTGTTCGACGCTAACGACACAAAGCTTGAAACCCAGGAAGATCCCGAAGGTTACTTTAATTACCTCATCACCGAGAACTCTCAGATCAAAGTACAGTTTACATCCGATGAATGGACGCTCGATTCCGTAGAGCTGACTGCAGGTGAGGAAGTTCTCGCTACATTTACTGAGACTGAGTTTACATTCACGATGCCCTCTTCCAATGCAACTCTCGACTTCGGCTGCACAGCTGTTTCTATCCCCATTACGAAGATCGAATTCCAGGTTCCCAGTTTTTCGTTAGATCCCGGCGACAGTGGTAACGTCAATTACACAGCCACCCCCGAAGATAACAACGACACCATCGTGTGGACATCATCTGATCCCGACGTTGTAAAAGTATTGTCCGAGAATAGCAACCTGGTACAGGCTGTTGCTCCCGGTGTTGCTGTTATCACAGCGACATCCGTTCTTGGCGACGCAACTGCCAGCATACAGATCCATGTAACGCCCGATGCACCTGTTATCACTTCCGCTAAGGCAGGCGACGGACAGGTAACTCTGACATGGAACGCTGTCGATAACGCAACTAAGTACCAGATTTATATGACTACGGATCCTACTGATGGTTATGGTCTGTACGACGACAACGTTAAAACCAACACGCACACCATTACAGGTCTTACAAACGGCACAACATATTACTTCGTAGTAAGAAGCTGCGTTAATGGCGCTTACAGCGTGAACTCCGCTGCTGTATCTGCGACTCCCGTAAGCACCAAGCCCACAAACATCAATGCTACCGCAGGCGACAAACAGGTGACCCTCACATGGGATGCTGTTGACGGCGCAACAAAGTACGCAGTTTACTGCGGCACAAGCTCCGAGGAGCTTGAGCTTGTTTCCGATACAGTTACCGAAACTACATTCAATGTAACTGAGCTTGATTTTGAAACAAAATACTACTTTGCTGTTAAGGCTTATGCAAACGGCGAATGGTACGAATTTTCCGAGACAGCAAGCGCAACAACAGAAGCCTGCAAGCATGGCAATAAAGCAACCACATGGACATCCGAGAACGGCTATCACTGGCATGAGTGCGGTGATTGCGGCGCTGACCTCGACAAGGCAAAGTGCAGCGGCGGCACACCGGATAGCATGAACAAGGCTGTATGCTCCACATGTAATGCAGAATATGGAGTATTGCCTGCGCCCACACTTACCAGTATCAATATAGGTGGAGAGTCCAGCGCACTTCTTAGCTGGACAGCGGTCGACGGTTGCACAGAATACAATGTATACCGCTCCGATTCCGCTGACGGCGAAATGACCTATCATGAGTCGGTTGATAGTGAGTACACAGATTATAACGACTACGACGTAGTTGCCGGCAAAACATACTACTACTGCGTGACAGCCTATGATGATGTAACTGGCGTAGAGAGTGCTTTCTCCAACGTACTGTCCATAGATATCCCTGAGAAACTCGGTGTACCGCAGATCACAGGCACTACCGCTAAAAGCAATTCCGTTACACTGGAATGGGCAGCGGTAAAAGATGCTACTAATTACGTCATATTACGCGCAGATACTGCTGATGGCACTCCGATGTGGGTAGGCAATTCCGAAAGCACCACCTTTACGGATACCACGGTCACCGCAGGCAATACATACTACTACTTAGTGTGTGCATCTGACTCTGAAACAGGCATATCAGGTGCATACTGCGATGCGGTGGAGGTAATAGTTCCTGAGTTGATCGATGCTCCTACGGATCTCACAACAGCCGTAGACAACAAACAGGTGACACTCAGCTGGACGGCTCCCGAGGGCGCAGCAAAGTTTGCAGTTTACTGTGGCACAGACGCTGAAGATCTTAAGCTTGTTTCCGATACAATTACAGATACTACATTCAATGTAACTGAGCTTGACTTTGAAACAAAATACTACTTTGCTGTTAAGGCTTATGCAAACGGCGAATGGTCCGAATTTTCCGAGACCGTGAACGTAACGACAGAAGCCTGCAAGCATGGCAATAAAGCAACCGAATGGACAAAGGACGAAACAGGTCACTGGCATGTCTGCGACTGCGGAAAGCTTGATTTTGCAAAGCACACATCAAGCGGCGCTGCAACAACAGAAAAGGCAGAGACATGTACAATATGCGGCTATGAGATCGCTCCCATAGTTCCCGAGGATCCCACAGAGCCCGAGGATCCCACAGAGCCTGAGGATCCCACAGTTCCCGAGGATCCCACAGAACCTGAAGATCCCACAGACCCCGAGAAGCCTACAGATCCCGAGGACGGCACAACGATCTGGTCAGGCGAGCAGAAGTTCGCAAGCTGGAGCGACAACGTTCAGATCCCCGCAGCTAAGTTCGCTGACGTCAAGGAAGGCGACCTTATCACCATCACCTACAAGGTAGATGACACGGCTGCACCTCAGATCAAGATCGTAGGTCTTGACGACTGGAGCGCACCTCTTACCTCTCCCGAGGGTGTTGATCCTCAGTGGGGCGTTATCGCTGCTACAACAGGCACAGTATCGTTCGAAATAAACAAGACTGACCTTGACAGACTGCAGGCGCATGGTATGGCACTCAGCGGTCAGACAATCACAGTTACAGGCGTTACATACACACCCGCAGCTGAGGAGGATACTCCCGCAGCAGGCTACACAGACCGTGTAAACACAACTATCCCTGTTGGTATGATGGTAGGCCAGAGAACAGCAGTTGTTGACGGCGTATACAACCAGAGATTTGTTGAAAAGGTATCCGCAGACAGACTTGAGGGCGCATCCAAGATCACCTTTACAGTATCCAACGGCACAAAGACCGCAGAATACAGCACAACAAAGGTTTACAGCGCACTCACCGTAAACGGTGCCAAGGCTGAGGCAGGCGAGGGCTATGTATTCATCGTTCTTACTGTAAAGAACATTCCCGAGGCAAAGGCTGTTTCTGTAACAGGCGTTTCCATCGAATAATAAAACGGAGGTAATCGACATGAAAAAGACATATTTCAGACCCGAGATCGAGATCTCTGTTTTCAAGACAGAGGACATCATCACAACAAGCGGCGCATCGCTTGACAACGGCGGAGAGCTTACAGATTCCGCATACGATGTGACCTACGATGAGCTTTTCGGCGACGAAAACGGCTGATAACTCACAGAACAAAAAAGACGGCGGTCGAAAGAGGGCATTCACTACAGAAAAAAGTTGTTAAGACAAAACAGCGGAATATGACAAGAGGTATCGTCATTATGGCGATACCTTTTTGTAATATAATAGTTGATATTATATTGACAATCGCTGAATATATATGATAAAATAGTAATAGCAATTTAATACATTCAATCGTTAACATAGTACACATTCAAAAGAGGTGTCAATATGCTTACTTATCAATGCAAATACTGCGGTGCTCCATTGGATATAAAACCAAATATCAAGATCTGTAAATGCACTTTTTGTGAAGTAATGCAGACGATCCCGCTGCTTGATTACGATGAAAAAGCAGTGCTTTGGGAGAGAGCAGACAATCTCCGTCGAAGCGGTGAATATGACAGAGCAGCTGATGTATACGATCAATTAGTAGAACTGGACGATCAGGAGCCTGATGTTTTCTGGTCAAAAATGCTATGCCGTTATGGTGTGGAGTATGTTGAGGAAAACGGCTCTAATAAACGAATTCCGACCATCAATAGAATACAGTATCAGCCTGTTATCGACGACGAGGATTATCGTGCTGCGTTAAAGCTTGCGGATGGTGATCATCAGAGGCTATATGCTGTACAGGCAATGCAGCTTGAGGAGCTTCGCAAGGAGATACTGTCAGTATCAATGACCGCAGAGCCCTATGATATCTTCATCTGTTATAAGGAGACTGACGCAAGCGGCAGAAGAACAGATGATTCCGTATTGGCTGGACAGCTTTATCGTGCGTTGACTGCTGAGGGCTGGAAGGTATTCTTTGCCCGCATCTCGCTTGAAGACAAAGCAGGTACCGAATATGAGCCTTATATTTTCGCTGCGCTCAATTCCGCAAGGCTTATGCTCGCAGTTGGAACATCTCCTGAGAATTTCAATGCGGTATGGGTAAGAAACGAATGGAATCGCTATCTATATCGCATTTCCGAGAGAAACGAAGGTAATCTTGTAGTTCTGTATAAGAATATGCTGCCTCAACATCTTCCTGAGGAATTTGCACATCTCCAGAGCTTTGATATGGGTGCTCCTGACTTTATGGAGGAGCTTCTCAGAGGAGCGCGCAAGCTGCTTTCTGCTCCCAAGCAAAGTACTGAACAGAGTGAGGAGCAGACTAATGTTGTTGAGGCTGCAACAGCAGCTTCATTACTTCGCAGGGCAGAGCTGTGCCTTGAGGACGAAGAATTCGACCGCGCGGATGAATTTTGCGAACTTGCACTGAACTGCGAGCCTGAAAACGCTGATGTTTATTTTACAAAGCTTCTTGCTGAGTACAGAGTAAAAACTGAGGATGAACTTACAAGAGTAACCACAGACTTTTCGCAGTCGGGAAACTATAAAAAGGCTATGCGTTTCGGTGATGAGCGGTTTTGTACTAAGCTTTCAGAGACTCATCGTCGCTCTTTGTATAATAGATATTGTATCGAGCTGGATAATGCGGCTTACGAGTCACAGTGCGAGGGAGTTGCGTTACGCTTCAGTGCGCTTGGAGATTATCTCGACAGTTCTCAGAAAGTAGAGGAATGCAAATTAAAAGCTCAGCGTCTTGCTGAGGAGAGAGCATCAGCTGCTAAGGAAAGAAAATATGCCGAAGCCAAAATCACGCTTGACGAATCGTATGTTGATATAGATGCTCTTTACGATGCACAAAAACAGTTAAGGGAGCTTGGCGAGTACAAGGATTCCGCCTTGCTTGCAGACAAATGTGCTGAGAAGATAAAGGCTTTCAATGAGCAGAAAGAAAGGGAGCTTGCCGAAAAGGCTGCAATAGAGGAAAAACAGCGCAAAGCTTCTGAAAATTTCATCAGGATATTGAAAAAAGCGCTGCTAATTGGCGTCCCTGCTGTTGCTGTAATCATTTGCGGTGGTATACTCATTAATCAGATGTCGCTTTCTTCTCGCTACGACAATGCGTTAGTTTTGTGCGAAAAGGGCGAATACGACGCTGCAATGACCGAATTTGTTGAGCTTTCAGGCTATAAGGATTCTTCGGAACAGATAAAGCATACAAGATATCTCAAAGCAATGTCGCTTTTTGAAAACAGGAAGTATGATGAGGCAACAGAGATATTTTCAACCTTAGGTGCATACAAGGACAGCAAGGATATGCTGCTAAAAACAAAATATTGTCTTGCAGACGAAGCAGCAGCGAACGGAAAATATGATGAAGCTGTTTCCGCGTTTGTTTCACTTGGCGATTATTCCGACAGTGCAGAAAGAGTTTTGGCACTAAAATATGACCACGCTGTTTCACTCAGAGAGAGTGGAGATTTCAGCGCCGCCGCAGATGAGTTCGAGGCACTTGGCGGATATTCTGATTGTCAGGAGCAGACTATTGCTTGCCGCTATGCCTATGCACAGCAGCTGTTTGACAACAAGGAGTTTGAGCTTGCCACCAAAGCGTTTGAGCGGTTAGGCAATTATTCCGATTCTGCGGAAAAGGTGATACTGGTGAAATACTCAGCCGCAGGTCATTATGCAGAAAACGGAGAGTTTGAAAAGGCTTGTGAGCTTTATAAGGAACTTGGCGATTACTCTGACTGTAAGATGAAGCTGCTCGAAACGCAATATGCCCACGCCGAACATCTTGTTGAGAACGGTGAATATTATAAAGCAATAAATATTTATTCCTTACTTAGTAAAAAGCTATATGCCGATTCTGAACAGAAACTGGAACAGACAAATTATAACTATGCTCTCCAGCTTGCCGATGACGGCAGGTTCACTGAGGCGATAACTATACTTTCTGATTCTGATTACGAAAAGGCAGCAGAAAGTCTCAACGAAATAAAATACAGATATGCTGTAAGTCTTTGCAGCAAAGGCGATTATGATGACGCGGCAAATATATTTATTCAGCTGGGAGAGTATTCTGATTCGGTGCAAAAGGCTGAGGAAGCCAAAAAGCTTAGTTTTTCAAATGCGCAGTATGGCGATGTTCTGTATTTTGGTAAATACGAGCAGAATGGCGACCTCTCAGATGGTGAGGAGCCTATTAAATGGATAGTTGTCAACAGAGAAGAAGACAGAGTTCTTGTCATCAGCAAATACTGTCTTGAGATGTCGCATTTTGGCGACGATAACTGGTCTGAAAGCTCTGTGCGCAGATGGCTCAACGGAGAATTTGCTGAGTCTGCGTTTACCGCAGAGGAGTACGCTAAGATACCGACAGTGAACATCCGCAATCGAGATAATATTGACTATGAACATGATGGCGGTGGAAATACTGAGGATAAGGTATTTCTTTTGAGTGCTGATGAGTGCGACAAATATCTTGATAACGATATGCGAATAACAAAACGCACAGCATATCTGCGTGATGTATACATAGAGGAATACTGTAAACCGTTTGAGCATCCCGTCCCGAATGAAAATGCGAGCATCGAATGGTGGCTGCGCAGCGTAGGCGGCTGGACGAGTATTCAGTGTGTGCGCAAGGACGGAAGGGTAGACAAATACGGTTGTTCGTATAATTACGCATATCTGAATATCCGACCTGCTATGTGGATAGATGTCAGCGAATAATTCGTAAGGGGGCTTTTGTATGGCAGCATATATATGCCGAATGTGCGGCGGCACTCTTGAGCTTAATAACAACGGCGTATGCCGCTGTGAATACTGCGGAAATATGCAGAGCGTTCCTCAGATAGACGACGAGGATAAAGCGGAGCTGTGTATCGCTGCTGAACGCTTCCGTAAAGAGTATCAGTATGATAAAGCGATTGAGATATATGAAAGACTTTTGAAGATATATCCAACGGACGCAGATCTGTATTGGTCTATGCTTCTGTGCCGTTATGGCGTTGAACACAGGGAGCAGGGCTGCACTCTTAACCGCACGCAGTCCCGTTCACTCCTTGCTGACGAGGATTATAAGACCGCATTGAAATATGCCTCATCTGAGCAGTGTGATATAATGGAGCGGCAAGCGGCTGAGATAGACAGAGTGCGCCGCAGTATAGTTGAAGCTGCTTCGGATTGCAAGCAGTACGATATTTATCTCTGTTGTAAGGATTCGGATGAAAATGGCAGGCGAACAAAAGACGCTGTTCTCACCGCTGAACTATACAAAAAACTCATAGCTGAGGGGTTTAAGGTATTCTTTACGCAGATAACACTGGAAGATACTCTTACAAGCGAGTGGGAGCAGCATATATACGCTGCGCTTAATTCGTCAAAAGTAATGGTGATAGTAGGTACGACCAAAGATAGCTTCGAAAATATCTGGGTAAAGAATGCCTGGGTAAGATATTTGTCGCTGATGAATGATGGGTGCAAAGCAGTCATTCCCGCTTTCAGGGGTATTGACGCAGGTGAGATTCCCGCAGAGCTATCGCACTTTCAGGCGCTTGATATGTCGAAGCTTGGCTTCGAGAGCGATCTTATTTCCAGTATCAGAGCTATTGTTTCTGCACGCTCTCCCGCTCAAAGTACAGCAGCTACCGCAAAGAGCGACCCTCTGCTGCGCAGAGCGTATGTTCATCTGGAGGACGGCGAATTCTCCGAGGCAGAGGATATCTGTGATCAGCTGCTGAAAGCACAGGGGGAAAGTTCCGAGATATATCTCGTAAAGCTGCTTGTTGAGTACACAGCGAGAACAGAGAGCGATCTTGATAATCTTGATGCGGATTATTCATATTCAGAGAATTATCGCAGAGCGATGCAGCTAGGCGATGAGGGTTTCAGAATAAAGCTTCGTGAGCATAATGATCGTTCGGTATACAATAAACTTGTTTCACAGCTTGAATACGCCGCAAGCGAAGCAGAATGCCGCACCGCCGCTGAGGGTTTCAGAGCATTAGGTGGATATGCCGACTCTGCTGATAAAGTAAAAGCGGCAGAGGATAAGGCAAAGCTGCTAAAGGAAAAGGCAGAGCATAAGCGTCGCAAGGATATTTATGCGCTCTGTGTAAAAAATCTGAACGAAAGCACTGATCTTAATATACTGCGATCGGTGGAGCTTAGCTTAAAGGAGCTTGGTGATTATAAGGATAGTGCAGAGCTTGCCGAAAAATGTACTGAGCGGATAAACAGGATATCATCTGAAAAGGCATTCTCAACAGACACTGCAGATGAAGTGCCGTTTAACACTAAAAGAATCAAGTCTGTAATTCTTGCGGCTTCGATATGCCTAGTAGCTGTTGCGGCCGTGATCATTGCTGTCGTGTTCAGCAATAGCAAGGATGATATTATAGCAGAGCCGTCTGATAATACAGTATCCTCCGTTGTCAGTACAGAAGCTGTGAGCACTGAAAATGTTCTTCCGTCCGAAGAAGAAAAGAAGTATGAGGCTGCGCTTGTTCTGCTTGAAAACGGCAAGTATGACGAGGCTATCATAGCATTTGGATTGTTGGATGATTATTCTGACAGTGCTGAAAAGGTGCTCGAGGCAAAATACCAAAAGGCCGATAAGCTTCTTGTTGACGGGAATTATGATGGCGCTGAACTTATATTCACATTTCTGGGAACATATTCGGATTCCGCTGAGCGAGTCAAGGAGTGCAAAAATGCGAGAGGCTCAGCTTTTTTAGAATCGGGAGAGCTTGATAT
Organism: Oscillospiraceae bacterium; assembly: GCA_017440445.1. The sequence goes on from JAFSHE010000072.1 coordinate 10,374, forward strand.
GGCTGAAAGCGTTTTCCTTGAAACACAGAA
>JAFSHE010000073.1 GCA_017440445.1 Oscillospiraceae bacterium
ACAACGAGCCTAAAACGCTTGCTGTTGCGTTTGACGTTATCGGAGATATCACGCTTTCTGCGGCAAGCCAGCAGTATGGCGGCTTCACTGTGCCGAGTGTTGACGAGCTTCTGGAGCCGTATGCTGAAAAGACCTACAAAAAGCAGTTCGAGCGTTATAAGTCCCTCGGAGTTTCCGACGAGGTGGCTGACCGTGAGGCTATGGCGGATGTACGTGTGGATTTCGAGCAGGGCTTCCAGGGCTGGGAGTACAAGTTTAACTCCGTATCTTCGAGCCGAGGCGACTACCCCTTTATCACCATGACAATGGGTACGGGCAGAGGAAAATTCGCAAGGATGGCAAGCATCATCATGCTTGAGGTGCGCCGCAAGGGTCAGGGCAAAAAGACCTGCAAAAAGCCTGTGCTTTTCCCGAAGATAGTGTTCCTGTATGACGAAAACCTCCACGGCGAGGGCTGTGAGCTTCAGGATGTATTCGAGGCGGGAATAGACTGCTCTCAGAAAGCTATGTACCCCGACTGGCTCTCTCTTACAGGCGAGGGCTATGTGGCTTCCATCTACAAGAAATACGGCAGGATAATCAGCCCCATGGGCTGTCGTGCGTTCCTTTCTCCCTGGTTTGAGAGGGGCGGCATGGAGCCTGCTGACAAGAACGACAAGCCTGTTTTTGTCGGCCGTTTCAATATAGGTGCGGTATCACTGCATCTTCCCATGATATACGCAAAGGCTCAGCAGGAGAGCAAGGATTTCTTTGTGGTGCTGGATTATTACCTGAACCTTATCAGACGACTTCACATCCGCACCTACGCATATCTCGGTGAGCTTAAGGCAAGCACAAATCCTCTTGCGTACTGCGAGGGCGGCTTCCTCGGCGGTCATCTCGGTATCCACGACAAGATAAAGCCTCTGCTTAAGGCGGCAACGGCTTCCTTCGGAATTACCGCACTTAACGAGCTGGAGCAGATAGCCTGCGGAAAGTCCATATCCGAGGGCGGTGAGTTTTCGCTTAAGGTCATGGAGCATATCAACAAGCGTATTCAGGAGTTCAAGAAAGAGGACGGACATCTTTACGCAATATACGGCACTCCCGCCGAGAATCTCTGCGGACTTCAGATACAGCAGTTCCGCAAGAAGTACGGAATCGTGGAGAATGTTTCGGATCGTGAGTATGTTTCAAACAGCTTCCATTGCCATGTGTCGGAGGATATCTCTCCCATTGAGAAGCAGGACAAGGAAAAGCGCTTCTGGGATCTGTTCAACGGTGGAAAAATACAGTATGTGCGCTATCCTATCGATTATAATCGTGAGGCGGTAAAGACGCTCGTGCGTCGTGCTATGAAGCTTGGCTTTTACGAGGGAGTAAATCTCTCTCTTGCATACTGTGACGACTGCGGACATCAGCAGCTTGAAATGGACGTATGCCCCAAGTGCGGCAGCTCTAATCTTACAAAGATAGACAGAATGAACGGATATCTGTCCTACTCCCGAGTAAAGGGAGATACAAGGCTCAATGCCGCAAAAATGGCGGAGATAAAAGACCGAAAGAGTATGTGACAGGAACGATATCGCACAGGTGGGAGGTGTGCCTATGGAAAACAAAAAACTATATCTGCCGCCAAGGTCGCCCCTTCAGAGAGGCGCTGTGGCGGGGGCGTCGGTGTTTGCGTTTTTTGTATCTGTTCCGCTTGTTATAGGCATGGGAATATGGCTGATATTAGCGTCTGTCGGCTCGGCTTATTTTGATATGTTCTCCTCGGTGCTGACTGCTGCGATAGTGTTTACGGATATAATCGGATTCAGTATCCTTAACATAGTCGGAGCGGCAAAGGCGGGAAAAACGCTCGCTCCGCTTGGTGCGGCGTGGATATTCAATGCCTGCTGTCAGGCGGCGGTGATAATCCTTGAGATGAGCGGCAGGGGAGCTATCTCCTCTGCGATAAGCTTTATCTCGGGCGCATGGAAGAATACCGCCTTCGGAATAGTGCAGGCGCTTTCATGTGTTGCCCTTGGAGTGATGCTGTTGCTGTGTAACAGGGGCGCTGTACGAAGCAGAGCTGCACTCCTGGTAACGGTTGTTATTGCAGTTACTGCTCATACCATATATCTCGGTGTGCTTGTTGAGAAGCTTGGACCTACGGCGGCATTTCTGACGCTGACAGGACCATTTGTTTTTCTTGCGGTGCTGATAGTGATGCTGGTGATGGCAACGCTTTTTTCGCCTGTGCTGTTGGTGAGCGCAGGATTACGTCTGCATAAGGAGAATACGGCTTTATCCGAAACATTATCACGTTGATGAATGATACAGATAACAGAAAGGAAATATTATGCGTTATCATAACATAACAACAGACGACATGCTCAATGGTGACGGACTCCGCACTGTATTGTGGGTATCTGGATGTACTCACCGCTGTCAGGGCTGTCATAATCCTGTGACATGGGATGCGGACTGCGGACTTCCGTTTGATGATGAGGCAGAGCAGGAGCTTTTC
>JAFSHE010000074.1 GCA_017440445.1 Oscillospiraceae bacterium
ACCTTTCGGCTATCGGGGGAGCGTCTGTATTGGGGGGAAAAATATTACCGACTGTGCATTATCGCATCGTCATTTATATGGTAGCAGAAAATTCTTAACAAAAACCCGACAATATCCTTAACTTTTTCTTAAAACAGAAGCCCGCCGCAGGACTCTCCCGCAGCGGGCTTCTTTATATGAGGACTTTACTTAGTGAGATAGCCATAGATAAGCTCTACCATATCGCCGACTGTGAAATCAGCCTCTGCATTAAGCTTTGTATCCTTTGAGCCTGTCAGCGCATGCGCAATAGCGTAGTAGCCGACATTCTTGTCACTGTCGCTGATGTCTGTATAAGGCGACTTGAATATACCCGCCAGCTGAGGAGCTACTGTGCCGCACTCTGCCGCTGTCAGCATTATCATAGCATCGCCCTTGTTAAGCGCCTTATCAGAGCCTGTGTACGCTCTGCCATCGGACAGGATAAGGCTGCCGTTTGCGCTGTAAAGACGAATCTGTGTTATGCGGTTGAGGATATTCGCATAAACGCTCTCGCTCACCTTGTCGGAGGCGCTTATCCTGCCGCTGCCGAGGGAAAGTCCATGTGCGGAAAGTATCTCAGCCTTTTCACGCAGCTTTTCATCCTTTATACCGCTGAGGTCTGCCGCCTCGTCCGAGGTGTAGTAGCTGTAAAACTGCTCGCCTGTAAATGCGTCACAGTATACCGTGTCATCTGTGCCGTATACAAGCACGGTCTTTGTACGGCTGTCGTTTATCCTTGCGAGATAATACAGGTCAAGGTCACTCTGTTGCCAGAACTTTTCCATTATCTCATCCTCGGACAGCATGCCCTTGGGAGAAACAAAATCCACATCTGAATAGCCGATATTGTAGCTTGTAAGCACGCCGTTAGTGTCAAGTCTTACATTTACATCATCACCATTTACGGAAATATCATTTACATATCTTCCCCAGTTATAGCTGCTACCTGAGTAGTATGTCACACCCGTCTTGTCGGTATAGCTGGAAACACTGGATCTTTCAAGCTTGTATTCATCAAGCTTTTCGCCTGCAAATTCCTTTGCTATCTCAGCAGCGAGCTTTTCATTCTTCGCCTTGTCAAAGGATGTGGACTGCTTGTAGTCGCCTGTGTAGTAGGAGTAGGAAATAAGCTCTCCGCTCTCTGCGTCAAGGGAGAGATACAGCTCCTCGAAATAGTAGCTGCCATCCCAGTAGGCGGTTTCGTCGTATTTGCTGCTGTCATTTGTAAAGGAGATGGAATAGATATATCTGTCAGACCTGTCCTTATACATGTTGGAATAGCCCTTGACCATATCCTCGTTATATGACATGTACTTGTTATCCGAGATAAGCTCTATTACCGCCGCCTCGTTTCCGTAGGGAAGCTCCTTGTTAAGCTCCTCCAGCTCTGCAGGGGTGAATGTCACCTCGCCCTTTGTTGCACTGTCCTCCTCGGGAGCCTCGGGCGCTGCCGCATCCTCGTTATCCTCGAAGTAGCCGTCTGCAGCAAAATCGCTCTTGTTGCCTGTGAAAGCGTTTATCTCGCCGTAGTCGGACTGAACATATACTATCCTGGACTTATACTCATCAGCCTCGCTGTCGTAGTACACCTCATACTGCGGCTTAATACCAATCATATCCGCATACTTTTCCTTAGCGGTCTCCTCCGGGATAGCGGAAGCGGGACGTCTGAATGCCGCACCCATGTGCCAGTTGATATGGAACGATATAAGCTCGCCTGTGTTCTTGTCAACGGATACCGAGCCACGGTCGTTGCTTACAGGAATGCCGTTTGCAATTCTTACGACAGAGAATGTAGCGGCGTTTCCGCTGAGCGAGATATTAAGGCTGTCACGCTCTATCTGAATGTTTCTGTAAGCGGTGGGATTGAGCTGCTTTACAGCCTCTGCCGCCTTTTCGTACAGCTCGTCAGAGGAGAGCTTTGCAAGGCTTCTTCCTGTATCCATGCTGCTTACATAGGAGCGGCCGCCAGCATTATAGCTTGTAAGAATGGGAGAGCAGTAGGTAGCAGTTACATACTTGTATTCCTTCGCACCTGAAGGGGTACTCCACTCGAAGGTGAACTGATCTCTGCCGTAGCGGTTGGAAACACGGTAGTTGAACTCCTCCAGCTCCTCAGGGATGTCTACCCTTGATTTTACGGACACCAGCGCACTTTTAAGTGCTGAGTCCTCACTGACATCCGCATAGGCACAGATGCTGCTTGATACCGCCATAACTGCGGCAAGGGATAACGAAACTATCTTTTTCATAATACCATCCTCCTTAGATATCATATGTAAACAGGCACATTAAACAGATAAAGCGCCCTTGTACTAATAAAACCAGATACAGGAGCATTTGGTTGCATAGTTTTTCAAAAAAGTTATTTTTCGTCTATATGTATCTCCCGTATCACGCCGAGGTGCGGGTAATACTCTATCTCGATATGGCTGAAGTGAGGATGCACCTGCTCGTTAAAGGTCATATCCATGACCACCCTGCTTTCGTCAACAGGATTAGTCTGAGAAAGCTCCTCATACACATCCTTCGGGATATACAGCGATTTATACCACATTTCGTCTGAGAAACCTATTTGGGGCATCCGCTCGTAGGCTACCGCTACGGGGATGGAGTATACCTCGGTACGCACGCTCCTGCAACCGCCGAAAACGTCGCTCAGCACCTGTATCCCGCCGAAAGCAAACAGAATTATCGGCACTGCGACACCACAGCCCAAAGCCCGCATCACGGAAATACTTCTGTATCGCCTGAACAGCACAAAGTACATCACCACATACACCAGTGCCGTCAGCAGTATAATAATGTACGCAGCAGCGATGGTGAACATATACGCATTGCCGTAGCGAGGAATGAATGAGGTGATTCCCAACAGTATAAGTCCGACTCCGAACACCGCAGTTATGGCATCCGACAGATGATTTGCTCTTTTTTCTGTCACCACACATCACACTCCCTTATAAAGCGGAATTTGATAATTCGCATTTTATTATAAAATCAGTTCAAAATATAGTTCTGCATGTTCGTTATCATTATATTTTTCAGTTTCTTGAAAACCGTTGCTTCGATACAAGTGTTGTGCTGCTGAAAACTGCCTTCGAGTGTCTAAACAGATTTTACTGTATTTCTGCTCTCTGGCATAATTTATGGCATGCTCTAATAGTAATCTGCCATAACCTTTCCCCTGATATTCAGGCAGTACAAACATACGCTTAAGTTCAATTACTTTATCATCGATGTCGAGCGTGCGTACTGCAACTGTTCCTATCAGACCCTCATTATCAAACAGACACCAAAAGCAACCGTTTTTCATATAATTCTGTTCCACATCCGCAATATCGGAGTGTCTATCCATTGGCGAATATGGTATATCAACGGCTGAAAAACATTTTTCAAAAAAATCCCCAACTAATTGTTGCATATCAGATTTAAAAGCTATAATATCCATTGATAACCTCCACAAATTCCGATTTGTTTACTGCATTAATTATATCACCGCCACAGAAAAAAGTCAACGACAGCAAAACACAAAGCGGACTTTGACGCATAGCCAAAATCCGCTTTAAACATTATTACTGTTTTAGAAGAATATTCTCTCCTCGATGTAAGCCTTTACCTCGGAGATAGGAATTCTTACCTGCTCCATGGTATCACGCTCACGAACTGTTACGCAGTTATCCTTTTCAACTGTATCGAAGTCGATGGTAACGCAGAAAGGAGTACCGATCTCGTCCTGTCTGCGGTAGCGCTTACCGATAGCGCCTGCGTCGTCGAACTCAACGGGGAAGTACTTGGAAAGCTCCTCGTACAGCTCGCCTGCCTTGTCGGACAGCTTCTTGGAAAGAGGAAGAACAGCCGCCTTAACGGGTGCAAGTGCAGGATGCAGATGCATAACTGTTCTTGTTGTACCGTCCTCAAGAGCCTCCTCATCGTATGCATCGCATACGACAGCAAGGAACAGACGTTCTACACCGAGAGAGGG
>JAFSHE010000075.1 GCA_017440445.1 Oscillospiraceae bacterium
CTGCTTTATCCCGCAGAGCACCCCTACGGTGACTGGGTATCTCCTCAGGTATGGGCTCCTGTTTCCGATAAGCTGCTGTTCTTAGGCATGGAGCCTGAGTGGACATACATCGCAGCAACAGAGCAGATCCAGAATCCCTCCGGTGTTGAGAACGATATTTTTGACACTGTTCCTGATTTCGCATTTGTTCCGTTCCCCCGCGATCCCGAGGCTGACGAGTACTATCAGGGTTCCGGTTCCTTCGGTTATATGATTCCCAAGGGCGCTAAGAACATGAAGGGTGCTGTTGACTTTATCTACTGCAACCGTCTGTTTGAGATGGATGAGAACATCAAGGCTCAGGTAAGAGATGACCATATCGCTCCTGAGAAGATCACATACACTGCCGGTAAGTACGCAGGCATGCAGAAGTGGAAGATCACATGGGATGCTGACGTATACGATCTCTGGAGAGAGATGTGCGACGATACAAACTTCGCATTTGTAATCGAGGATATGTATGGCTTCAGCGATGACATGAAGACAACTATCTGTACAGCTACTTACAACTCCACATTCGGTGAGGAGTCCTGGTCTCAGCAGGTTGGCGAGATCGCTCCTGTTGTTCAGGGTATTCTTGACGAGTACGCTAGCTAATTACTGCTAATAATTGAAATGCTGCATCGAAAGGTGCAGCATTTTTTTGCTTATAAAATATACTAAACGTTATAAATGGTAATTAAAATACAGAAAGTTGCATAGTTACAGCTATTCGTCTTGTACTGATGTATAGTGAAAACAGTTGTAAAATACAGATCGGATGATAGGATATCTGAACGAAAATATGGCGGAAACGATGGGAAGTGTTGAATTGCACAGACAAAAAGTATTATAATGATATAATATAACTAACTGTATATGTATGAGGCGTTGGATATCCCCAAAATAGTATGCAAATTAATTTCCATTTTTTAACGACAATAGTGTTAAGAATTCGACAAGAAAAGCTGGATTACTCCAGAAATTACAAGACCAGAAAATGCTGCAAACGCTTTTGTTATCGCATTTGTAAGGGTTTTGGCATATAACAACGCAACTGGAAAAATAAAGAAAATATTTCCAAAAACCTCTTGAAATAAAATCCAGTATATGGTAATATTAGATTGTAAAAAATACATTGGAGGTCTTAAAATGACGAATCAGATCAAAGTACTTATCGGCAACGACACAGCAGAATGTGGAATGGCATGGGCAGGGGCGATGAAATCAGCGGGGATGTATGCGATAACCCGCCGCTGCGATGGAAACTCCGTTCTTAACTCCATAAAGTCCGAAGCACCTGATGTGGCGGTGCTGGAGGAGAAGATGCCCTTCTGCGATGCTATTGAGGTCATCCGCAGACTTAAGGCGGAAAAGAAATATGTTCCCGCTGTGATAATCGTCACCAACATCAGCAATCCTCAGCTGGAGCGTGATGCGATGAATGCGGGAGCAGCGTGTGTTCTTGTGAAGCCAGTTGATCCGCAATTCCTTGTCAGCAGGATATCACAGCTTTGCGGTTTCGAGAGCGAGCCTACCGCAGTGCCCGATGAAACCGACCTTGAGTGTGCTGTTACCGAGATAATCCATCAGGTGGGAATTCCTGCACATATCAAGGGCTACCACTATCTTCGCACAGCGATAATGCTCTCCGTCAACAATGATGAGATGATAAACTGCATAACAAAGCTGCTGTATCCCACAGTGGCTAAAAGATATCAGACCACATCCTCACGTGTTGAAAGAGCCATCCGCCATGCGATAGAGATAGCGTGGGACAGGGGAGATATAGATGTGCTGACAAGAATATTCTCCTACACAGTTCACACCTCCCGCGGAAAGCCTACAAACTCCGAGTTTATTGCACTTATCGCTGACCATCTGCGCCTGAAGTTCAAGTCGAGGACCGCAGTTCCTGCTTACAGATAAAACACATATAACAAAAAGACCCGAAAATCACTTTTCGGGTCTTGATCTATTTAGGTCGTTAATTACTCAGTGGTGTAGTTGTCGAAGTAGCCCTGAATAAATACGATGGGAGTTCCCTTGTCGCCGGAGCCGGAGGTCAGGTCGCACAGGGAGCCGATAAGGTCAGTAAGACGTCTGGGTGTTGTACCCTCGGATACCATCTGACCAACAAGGTTGCCGTCCTTTTCCTGAATCTTATCCTTGATTGCCTGCTTGAGTGCGTCACCTGAAAGGTCTGAGAAGTCGTTATCTGCAAGGTACTTCAGCTTAAGCTCGTTGGGAGTACCCTCAAGGCCTGCTGTGTATGCGGGAGAAACAACGGGGTCAGCAAGCTCCCAGATCTTTCCGACGGGATCCTTGAAAGCACCGTCGCCGTATACCATTACTTCAACGTTCTTGCCTGTTGCAGCCTTCAGCTTTGCAGCGATAGCGTCAACAACGGGCTGGCAATCTCTGGGGAACAGCTTTACCTGATCCTCTGTTGCCTTGTTGGAGCCTAAAAGACCGTAGTTCTCGTTGTAGCCGCTGCCGTTGATGGAGGATGTCATTATCTCGTCAAGACCGAGAACGATATCAGCACCTGCAGCCTTCAGGATGCGCTTTGTTCTTGCACGAGTATGGATGTCACAGCAGAGAACATTCTTTGTATAGTTAAGAACCGCCTTGGGATTGTTTGCGAAGATTATCTCACAATCAGCGCCGCACTCACGGATAAGACTTTCGTAGTACTCTACATAGTCAACACCTGTGAATGTGTGCTTTTCGTAACCGAAAAGCTCGCGGTACTTTTCAAGTGTAAGAACGTCAGTGTAAGGATTAACGCCCTTTTCGTCAAGTGCGTCAAGGCTTACAAGGTGGTTGCCTACCTCGTCGGAGGGATAGGAGAGCATAAGAACTATCTTCTTTGCACCCTTTGCAATACCTCTCAGGCAGATAGCAAAACGGTTACGGCTGAGTATGGGGAAAATAACGCCCACGGTCTCGCCGCCGAACTTTGCTCTTACATCCTGAGCAATATCGTCAACAGACGCATAGTTGCCCTGCGCTCTTGCTACGATAGCCTCTGTCATCGCAACGATATCTCTGTCGCGAATTTCAAAGCCATCGTCCTTTGCAGCCTCAAGTACTGAATTGGTAACTATCTCTACGATGTCGTCACCACTTCTGATAATGGGTGCTCTCACACCTCTGGATACAGTACCGATCATACGGCTCATAATAAACACTCCTTAAAATTAAGTACGACCGACTTCCATCAATCGCAACTAATATTCTAACACATTTCCGTCTATTTTTCAATAGTATTTTACTTTTTTTTGCTGTTTCATTATTTTTTACATCATGTGCGGTTTCAATTCATCTTCATCTGTAAATTTCTCACAATCTCAGGTCAAAAAAATAGGATTTGTAATAAAAAGCTATTGAAAAAACAGGCGAATTGTGCGATAATAATACAGGTACTATACTCATTTCTGAGAATGGAGAGAAAAATAATGTCTAAGATCGTTGTATTCGACCATCCGCTTATCCAGCACAAAATAACACTGCTGCGTGACTGCACAACAGGAACACGTGATTTCCGCATACTTATCGAGGAGATCGCTACCCTGATGGGTTACGAGGCACTGCGTGACCTTCCGCTGGAGATGAAGGATATCAAGACCCCCATTGAAAACACCACTGCCCCTGTCATCACAGGAAAGACCATAGCAGTTGTTCCGATACTTCGTGCAGGTCTTGGCATGGTAAAGGGCATACTTGCACTGGTGCCCACTGCAAAGGTAGGTCATATAGGTCTTTACAGAGACCCCGAAACTCACCTTCCCCACGAGTATTACGCAAAGCTTCCCGAGAATATCGAGGAGCGTACAGTAATGCTGCTCGATCCCATGCTTGCCACAGGCGGCTCTGCCGTTGCTGCTGTGGATTATCTCAAGAAGCAGGGCGTCAGGTCTATTAAGTTCATGTCTATTATCGCTGCTCCCGAGGGGCTTTCCGCACTTATCCAGGCGCATCCCGATATCGAGATATACTGCGGTCATCTGGACGAGAAGCTCAACGAGAAGAAATACATCGTTCCCGGTCTTGGCGACGCAGGCGACCGTATTTTTGGTACTATCTGATATATGAAGGTACTTTTTATCGGTGACGTTGTCGGAAAGCGTGGCTGTGAGGCTCTGCAGAAGGAGCTTTACAACATAAAGCGTGAGTACGGAGCGGACATCGTTATAGTAAACGGCGAGAATTCTGCGGAGGGAAACGGCATCACGCCGCACTCTGCGGATATGATATTCAGTGCGGGTGCAGATGTTATCACGACGGGTAATCACTGCTTCCGACAGAAGGGTATCGAGGAGGAGCTTGAGCGCAACGAGCGCATCATCCGTCCCGCAAACTACGGGGACGAGGTGTTCGGCAACGGCGTTTGTGAGCTTGACTGCGGTGCATACAGCGTTGCGGTGGTAAACCTTATGGGAACCACCTATCTTCAGCCGCTGGAAAACCCGTTCAGGTGTGCCGATAAGCTGTTGGAGGGCATATCCTCCCGTATCGTGATAGTGGATTTCCATGCGGAGGCCACATCCGAAAAGCGGGCTATGGGCTATTATCTCAGCGGGCGTGTAAGTGCGGTGCTGGGAACACATACTCACGTCACCACTGCGGACGAGCAGGTGATAGACGGCACAGGATACATCACTGATGTGGGCATGACAGGACCGAAGGAGTCTATCCTCGGCGTAGAAAAAGATATAATTATAGAGCGTTTTCTGACCTATTATCCGAAAAGACATATATTTGCGGGCGGCGACATAGAGATAAACGGCGTCTGCATGGAGATAGACAGGAAAACAGGCAAGTGCGCATCCATAGAGCGTGTGAGAAAGCTTGTCAATGTGTAAGAAAGAACAAAAGAGAGAAAGGACCTGCCGTGTTGTGTGTAACACAGGCAGGCAACGGTGAATACCATGGAAATAGTAAAAGTATCGGCTCATTCTGTTCCGAAGTCGGTTGCGGGAGCTATTGCGGCGGTAGTACGTGAAAACGGAGAGGTCGAGGTACAGGCAGTGGGCGCAGGCGCAGCTAATCAGGCTGTAAAGTCCATAGCTATTGCAAGAAGCTACATGGCTCTTGTGGGAGTTGACCTCATCTGTATCCCTGCATTTGCAACGGTGGAGATAGACGGTGACGAGCGCACTGCGATGAAGTTCATCGTACAGCCACGCTAAAGGTCAGCGGAGAGTTATTGGACGGGTACTTTTACCCGTCTTTTTTATATTCAGGAGAAAATATATGAACTGTATTTCTATAAATCAGCTTAACAGCGCATCCCTTGATGCGGAGCGCATGATAGCCTCGGGAGAGAATTCCTATGCAAACGGCATTTCTGCGGCAGCGGAGAAGATATTCGCACGCCGTGAGGAGCGCCCGGTAGTGCTTATCTCGGGACCCTCAGGCTCAGGAAAGACCACAAGCGCACACAGGATAGCCCAGCTGCTTAAGGATAACGGGTGCGAGGCACATACCATCTCGATGGATAATTACTTCAAGGCTCTCTCTAAGGAGGAGCTGGAGCTTGCTGACCGTGGCGAGTTCGATTTTGAGTCGCCCATGCGCCTTGATATCGAACTTTTCCGTGAGCATATCGAAAAGCTGTCCCGCTGTGAAAAGATCGACATCCCCGCATTTGATTTCGCAAAGCAGCAGCGGATAAAGGGCATGCCGCTTCAGATAAAAAAGGGCGATATCGTTATATTAGAGGGCATCCATGCACTAAATCCTTTGGTTACAGGCGACAGCGACAGCTACACAAGCTGCGTATACGTCAGTGTAAGAACTAGAATTGAGGCGGAAAACGGCGACCTGCTGCATCCCTCCAAGATACGTCTTATGCGCAGGCTTATCCGTGATAAGCTGTACAGAGGCAGAGATCTGCCCGAAACCTTTGAATTCTTCCGCTCCGTTGAGATAGGCGAGGGTAAGTATATCATGCCCTACAAGGACAGGGCGCATTTTGATATCGACACCTTTATCCCTTATGAGGCGCTTGTTTACCGTGATATCCTGCTGCCCGAGCTTGCAAAGGCTGCACAGACATATTCCGACTATGAGCGTTATGCGGATATCGAGCGCTTTTTAAAGGAGCTTTGCTCAATTGACAGGAGCCTGGTGCCTGAAAATTCACTTGTAAGGGAGTTTATCGGATGACAGAAGATATCGGACAGAGGTGGCTGGAAGCTTTTACAGAGGGCGTATCAGAGGAACTGCTGAACAAATATGTTATTGAATATGGAAACTACCTTTGGCATATTTTTTCGTGGGAGCTTGTACCGTGTGTCAGTGGCGATGCGGCGAGAAGCGCATTTGATCTTCTTGAGTATGATCGTGCCATCCGTTTTGAAGGTGGAGGCAGGTCGGGCAAAAGACTTCTGATGCTTACAAATATCTCGGAAACAGGAAAGCTGTCTGCTTTAGACCTTGAGAGTGTGAATGATGTGTATATAACAGCTGAGGATTTTTCGTGGACATACGTCCATACCCATGAAAGCTGTTGTGGTCCATACTTTCTGAAAAAATAATATCATCACTGCAACCTTTTACCGCTTTACTTAGTGTTACTGTCAGAAAACGACAGTAACACTTTTTTTACATAGAAGGAGGAACAGACATGAAAAAGATATCCGTGATATGCATAGCGGCCGTATTGCTTCTTTCAGGCTGCGCAAACAGGGAGCTTTCCTCGCAGGGGACGGCTGCGGGTTCGGAGAATTCCTCAAACGCAATAGCTCAGACTGAGATTGCGTGGGAGCAGGATGGTACAGTGCCTGACATCGCTTATGAGGGTACATCCCCCGCAGAGCCTGTCGTTCTCACACAGCCGCCCGTGCTTCGCATCGAGGCGGTGGACGAGATGACAGCCTCAGTTTCCATGATGACTGTCGGCGGCTACATGTGGGAGTACGATAAGGACGGAAACGGCACCATGACAGCGGTGATAGCTGACAGTATGGGTCCTGTGGCGGCAGCAGAGAAAGGAATGGTCAAGGTCATTCTTGACCCGTCAAAGCTTATTAAAGACCCGAAGATACTGCTGACAAACGGTAGTAAGATAACATCGACAGAGCTTTACGCAGGTGATGAAAAGACCTCCCTTGAATACGGTGAGGATGGCAGTATAAAGCTTCCCGCTGACAGCGAGGGCGTATGCTGCGTCAGCGTGGGATTTCCTCAGGGTAATTGCGAGTATTACTTCCTTGTAGGCAAGGATACAAATAAGGATACTGCAAGTGGTAGTACGGAGTCCGTGCCTCCCTCTGAGGGGGAAACAACTCCCGCATACGTCCCGAGCGCAGTAAGCACCTCGGTATGTCATTACCCGACTGCAGAGATGATGACCGAAAGCTACTCCCCCGAGGAAGCAGAGCCTGTTATGATATGGCGGCATACCAACTACGCATGGGAGCCTGTTGATTTCGGCGTAGTGTATGACAGCAGGGGATATATATACAAGTTTGACTTCAGCGGAGAGGATATCTCTGAGGATGAGCTTGTACATCGTGCGGAGGAGCTTATGGACACTGAGCCGGCAGGCTTTGACAGTGAGCTTGTCAGATGTAACGAGCTTATCCCGCTTGTTGACGAGTCCGCCGAAGTAAAAGAGGAGCATGCAGGATATGATATCGGTCAGGAAACGCTTTATATTATCCGTGACGGAAAGCTCATTGAGATAAGCTCCGAGGGCGACTGGAATGTTACGCTCCGTGACGAGGCGGCACAGAAGATATACGAGATAGTAAAGTCTGTAATGGTACCGCATGATCAGGCAGGTAACGCAGAGCATGAGGTTGTATTTCCCGATGGCGGCAGCGGCACGGTTATGTATACTTATCCCTCCTGCATCTACCGCACTGACGGATATGTTGACGGAATGGAGTATCCGCAGACTATTACGATAACAACGGCAGAGCAGCTTGAGGAGTACATCTCCACCATGCGTGAGTATTATCAGGTGGGAAACATGAACGTTTCCGATTATGACGATGGCTTCTTTGCGGAAAAGGCGCTTGTCATGGCTGTTATAGAGGAGAGCAGTGGCTCGGTATCACACAAGATAAATGGAATTACCGAGGATAATAAGATAATCGTTGAGCGCACAGTGCCTATGGTCGGCACCTGCGACATGGCAGAGTACAACATAGTGGTCGAGATTCCCGCTGAAAAGGCTTACGAGGATTTTGAAGTAGTATTTTCTACTGTATTCCTCGGTGAATGACATATAAAACATAAACGGTATCATCGCAAAGGATGATACCGTTTTTGTTATTGTTTTGGCTTTTTTATTCTGACGGATGTCTTGGTCGGCTCAAGGTCGGGGGCTGCAAGAGGGTCGGGAGCCTCAAACCAGAAGGTGCTTCCCTTGCCCACCTCGCTGTCTACACCGTACTGAAATCCATGCATCTCCAATACGCTTTTTACGATGGATAGACCTATTCCGCTGCCCATCTTTGCACGCTTGTGGGTCTTGTTGCGCTCGCTGACCTTGTAGTATCTGTCCCAGATATAGGGAAGATATTCGGGTGCGATACCGTCACCGTGGTCGGTGACCTCAAAACGGACAGTCTTGTTTATTGTCCTGTAAAGCCGCACTATCACAGTGTTGTCGTCGCCTGTGTAGGTCACAGCATTGTTGATGAGGTTATACACCACCTGCTCTAGCTTTACCTTGTCAGCATTTATCAGTATGCTGTCGCCTGCGTGAAGCTCGATGATAACTCCGTCGTTTTCCCGAAGGATATCAAAGCGTGATACCACACCGCCAAGCCTTTCTCCGAAGTTGAAGGTCTCAAGAGAAAGCTCCGCAACTCCCGCCTGAAGCTTTGACAGGTCGAGGATATCGTTTACCAGTGAGGAAAGACGGTCAGTTTCGTCAATAATGACCTTGAGGTGACGTTCACGCTTTTCGGGATTATCGCCCGACAGGTCACGTATCATCTCCGCATAAGCCTTTATCATGGTAAGTGGCGTGCGCAGGTCGTGGGAGATGTTTGACATAAGCTCCTTACGCAGGTCGTCGGATTTCGCTATCTCCTTTGAAGCTACCTCCAGCGTGCCTGTAAGCTGTTTTATCTCTGCAAAGTCACGCTCTGACGCCTTGTATTCAAATCTGCCCTGAGGCAGCTCCTTTGCAAAGCGGTTTATCCGTATGATAGGGCTGGATATCTTCTGTGAAAACAGCAGCGATACAAAGAAGGTCAGTATTATTATGACTACCGACACGAACAGGAATTGTCGCTGGAATATAGCTACCGTGGTTCCCAGCGGCTGAAGATATGAGCATATAAAGATGTATGCGTCGGGGTCGTCCCTTGTGCCGCCTGCCATGGAGCAGACCATCAGCACGGAGTTGTTTTCACGCTCGTCACGGAAGCGGCGGTATACTATGCCTGTATCGGAGTTTCTTATCTCCTCCTGATATCCAAGCTTTGAAACGTTTGTGATTGCAAGGCCGCCGCCCATGTTGTTGAAGGTAACGGACCTGTTCATATCAGGGAAATATATCTCGATATACAGCTTGTTGTCAACGGAAACACGGTCTGTTATGGCGAGAGCATCCTTGTTGTACCAGTTAAGCTGTATCGTCATAAGCGACTGGCTTATCTCCTCTATCTTCATCCATTCGTAGAAGGAGGGGAAAAGCACCACCAGAAACAGGTAAGTAAACACCAGCATCGCCGCCACGATAGTTTCAAACCTCAGCCATATCTGGAAGGTTATGCTGCGGAAAAGGTTCATCTTATACCTCGAACTTGTAGCCCATTCCACGCAGGGTCACAACAAATTTGCGATAAGGACCCAGGTTGTTGCGCAGCATCTTGATATGGGTGTCGATAGTGCGGTCGTCACCGAAGAAATCATAGCCCCATACCTCCTCGAGAAGGCGGTTTCGTGTAAGGGCGATGTTCTTGTTGCGCACAAGATAGAACAGCAGGTCGTATTCCTTGGGTGTAAGGCTTACCTTTTCACCGTCGATGAACACATCCCGTGAGGTGAAGTTTATCTCAAGTCCCTCAAATGTTGCGGTCTCTGCCATGGGCTGTGCCGCAGCGCCTGCGGAATTACGCTTGACGATGGCATTTATCCTCGCCATTACCTCCTTGGGTGAGAATGGCTTTACAACGTAGTCGTCTATACCCAGCTCAAACCCGAATAGCTTGTCGTATTCCTCGCCACGGGCGGAAAGCATCAGCACAGGCACGTTCTTCTGCTTGCGTATCTCCTTGCAGGCGGAGTATCCGTCAAGCTTCGGCATCATCACATCCATGATTATTATGTCGTAGTCGTTTGCTTTGGACATTTCCACTGCCTGCATGCCGTCGCATGCCTCGTCCACCTGGTGACCTTCAAACTCCGCATATTCACGTATTACCTCACGGATATGTTCTTCATCGTCCACTACCAGTATTCTATACATACATATTCTCCTTATACAGTATAATTTTTGTACTGAACTGATTATATACAGTAATTATGATGGCTTTGTGACAGACCACTGAACATTTCGGGCATTATGCAGACGATATCCGCAAGGCAGTTATTACAGCCTGAAGATATCCACTACCTCCTGCATCTTCATGTCGATAAGGTCAGGGACGCCTGATTTGTAATAGTAGGTCTTTACGTCCTCAAGGCGGTTGAATTCCAGCAGGTCCTCGTCTATTGCGGGGAGCCTCAGTATTGCGGTAAAGCTGTCCTTGTCCGAAATTATGTCAAAGGAGCCACGGCTCTGCTCCGCAAAGCGTCTGATTATCCTTTTTCCCATTCCTGTACGCTGGTGTGTAAAGTTCGGGTATTCGTCGCTGAAATCTTCCTTGCGGAATAACATGTTGTCGTTACATATCTTTATAACAGCGTAATCCCTGTTTTCTATCGTTTCCTTATACACTACAAGAGTAGGCTCGGTGTTGTACGGCGAGTACAGCATCGCATTCTGCAATGCATTGGCAAGCGCAAAGGTAGCATGCCTGCTGTCTGCGCTGACGAATACATAAAGTCCTGCCTCTGTCAGTAGCTGTATACGGCGGTCGCATTTTGCGAGTATCATGTTGCATCTAGTGACGATATCGCTGCATAGTCTGCTTATATCAAATACGATAGGAATAACGGGCGAATTAAGCATGTTTGTGTATTCAAACAGATTACTTTCAAGCGATGTTATCTTGAACAGCGCATCATGATATCTGTTGAGTAGATCCAGTGCGTCGTATCGGTCGTTTGGCAGCAGCTTTCTGAATTTTTCCTCGCTGCACCACAGCTGACCAAGGCAGTATTCCATCGCAGTAAACAGTGCGAAATTGTCAGTGAAGCAGTCAGTCATTTCGTAGATGGAAACGGCATGGTCCGCATTGAAGAATTCACACATATACAGGTCCTGCACGGGAGATACCATTGCACATATATGCTCCCTGTTGATAAAGCAGGGGAGCGTGGTGGGCTTTTCTATTTTGGCGGGAAACGAGCCGATAAGAAGCTCCTCCATCGAGTTGCCTGCGTTTATCGGAGCTGTTTCGGTCGCCCATAGGCAGCTAAGGTTGTGGTCAAGCAGGGCAAGCTCTCTGGGGCTGCCTTCAAAAACGTTCTGAAAATTCTGAATGATTTCGTTGGATGTGAGAAGCATTGTGGACTCCGTTTTATTTCATCAGTTCTTCCATCTCGTCAAGCAATGTGCCGAAAAGAGCAAGTGCGTCGTTTACGGGCTTGTCGGAGGTCATATCCACGCCTGCGCCTATCAGCAGAGTGATGGGGTCCGTAGAGCAACCACCGCTGAGGAAGCCTATATAATCCTTTACCGCCTGCTCGCCCTCTTTCAGGATACGCTGAGAAAGTGCGATAGCTGCGGAAAATCCCGTAGCATACTGATAAACATAGTAGTTGTAGTAGAAGTGAGGAATTCTGGACCATTCAAGGTCAAGCTCGCTGTCGATGACGATATCCTCTCCGTAGTATTTAATGTTAAGCTCTCTGTACATCTCGCAGAGGACATCGGCGGTGATAGCCTCGCCGTTTTCGCTCTTACGGTTGAGCAGCAGCTCAAACTCTGCGAACATCGTCTGTCTGTAAAGCGTTGTACGGAACTGCTCTAAGAAATAATTTATGAGATATGCACGGCGCTTTTTGTCGGTGGTGGTCTTTAACAGATGCTGCATCAGCAGGCTCTCGTTGCAGGTGGAAGCCACCTCCGCAACGAATATGACATAATCCGCATAAACCACGGGCTGCGTCTTGTTCGAGAGGTAGGAGTGTATAGCGTGACCCATCTCGTGTGCGAGGGTAAACTCGCTGTCGAGGGTATCCTTGTGATTGAGCAGTACGAAGGGATGGACTCTTGCGCCTGCGGAGTATGCGCCGCTGCGCTTGCCCTCGTTTTCGTATACGTCTATCCAGCCCTCCTCAAAGCCCTTTGTGAGGATAGCACGGTACTCGTCGCCCATAGGTGCGAGGGAGTCGAATACCTCCTGCTTTGCCTGCTCAAAGGGAATCTTTATATCCACATCTCCTACGATGGGAGTGTACAGGTCGTATGCATGAAGCTCCTCAACACCGAGAAGCTTTTTCCTGAGCTTTACATAGCGGTGCATCAGCGGAAGATTGGAGTGTACAGCATCGATAAGCTGCTCGTACACCTTTACGGGGACCTCTGTATTGTCAAGCGCAGCCTCCAGAGAGGATGCGTATTTTCTCGCTCTTGCACGGAATGTAAGGCATTTCGCCTGAGAAGCAAGTATCGCAGCGGAGGTATTTTTGAAATCTCCGTACACATGGTACAGCGACTCGAAAGCGGACTTTCTGAGTGTCCTGTCCTTGCTCTGCATGAGCGGGATAAAGCTGCCGTGAGTTACCTGATGTGTATTTCCCTCGCTGTCCACAGCGTCGGGGAATTTAAGGTCAGCGTCGTTGAACATGGAGAATATCGTATCGGGAGAACCCATCATCTCGCCCGTAAGCGCCATTATCTTCTCCTCGTTTTCGGAGAGTACATGCTCCTTCTGGCGGCGGATCCTGTCCAGCGCACGGCGGTAAAGCTCCAGTCCGCTGCACTGCCTGTAAAAGCTGTCCATCGTTTCATCGCTGATGGAGAGCAGCTCGGGAGTAACGAAAGCGGCAGCGCCTGCTATCTCCACATATACTGTTTCAACACGGCTCACCATGTCCTGATATTCTGACTTTCTTGTGTCCTCGTCGTTCTTTCTCTGTGCGTAGTTTACAAGGCTGTCCAGAAGTACGGACATCTCGCTGTCAAGCTCCAGATATTCCAGCAGCTTTTCTGCGGAGGTGCTTATCTCGCCCTTGTAGGAGGTTATCCTTTCGGGGAATGACTTTGCTTTTTTGTAGTCCTCCTCCCATGCTGCGTCTGTTGCGTAGATATCGTTTATGCTCCACTTGTACTCCTGAGGTACTTCAGAGCGTGCGGGTATTCTTTCTGCCATAGTTGTTCTCCTTTTCTGAGTTGTTTCACAGATCCTGTTTGATATCAATATGCCCGACAGGGGCGGCGGTAATCACTTTATGCGTTTGTGTATCTTAGGCTTAAGCACCTTTTCGTAGAAAGGCTCGAATAGTCCGAGGAATATATCGTACATCACGAATGCCACTGCGCCGAATGCCAGAAGTATCCATGCGCCGTACTGACCGAATTCGCCCATATCCTCCAGCAGATGCGTCATGCTGAACAGGTTTATCAGCAGCCAGTAGCAGGCAATAGCGGAAACGGAATATACAGCAAGCTTTGCAAGCCACCTGAGAAATGCATTCGGCAGCTTCATCAGAAACTGACGGATTATGGGATAGTGTCCCAGCAGGAAGATGTACATCATGCTTGCCTCGTAATTCGGTGTGAAGATAAGACAGAGTATTCCCACTGCGATGTAGCTGATGATGCCGTATTTTACGCCGAGCCGCTCACGGATGACCCATATCAGCATTCCCGAAACGGCGGGGCTGATGTACTCAAATGCGGGCAGCATGCTGAGGAAGAACATCATCACCAGCGCAAGACCGCACATTATTCCGCACAGTGAAACTATATAGCTGATATGCGGTTTCTGCTTTTCAGACATTATTTACGCTCCTGACCGTAGAATTCCATGCTCTTTTCCTTGCGCTCACGACCTATCTTAAGTATCTCTCGCAGGGTGTCGATATCGTCGTTCTCCATAGCGTCACGGTATTCCGACAGGGAGGAGATTATTATGTTTATCTCGTTAAGCAGTGCCTCCTTGTTGCACAGGAACAGGCTTGACCACATTTCCTCGTTCAGCTTTGCAACACGTGTGAGGTCCAGGAAGCTTCCCGCAGAGAAGCCGTCTGCACGGAACAGCGCAGGACTCTTTACATAAGCATTTGATACCACATGCGCCAGCTGCGAGGTATATGCGATGTTAGCGTCATGCTGCTCGGGAGTTGCGATAACCACCTGACCGAAGCCCATACACGCGCCGAGTGTGGAAACAAGGTCGATAGCTATCTGCGGAGTACTCTCTGTGGGAGTAAGGATATAGCTTGCCTTGTGGAACAGGTCTGCGGTGGCATAGTCAAAGCCTGAGTTCTCTGTTCCTGCCATAGGGTGAGTGCCTATGAAGATAACTCCATGCTCGTCCAGTACAGGCGTACAGTTCTTTACCACATAGCCCTTTACACCGCTCACATCGATAACGATGGAGCCTTTGCGGAACTTATCTGCGTTGTTTTTTACGAACTCAACTGTGGGTACGGGGTACAGCGCAACGATGGTGAGGTTTGCTTCGCACAGGCGGCTCTCGTCTATCGCCTCGTCGATAGCGCCCTGCTCCAGTGCCTTTCTGATGGTTTCGGGGTTTGTATCTATTCCCATGATATGATGGAAGGTGTTGGCTTTCAGTGCTTTACATACTGAACCTCCGATAAGACCAAGACCTACAACTGCAATATTCATGATTTGTGCTTCCTTTCGGTTTAAAGTGTTAAATATATTCAATCTATATTATACATCATTTTACTTCAAATTGCAACACCTTAGTCTTTTTTTGAGGATATTTGTGACGCCGTTGTAATAAGCGGAGGTCGTACTGCATATAAATCCGTTAAAGACAACTGCCGCAGCTTTTGCGGCGGAAAGGAGATCACTATGGACGATATGAAAAAGCTTGTGGAAAAATACAAGCGTGAGCTTATGGAATACAGCAGGGCGGCGCATCCCGAGCCACCGAAAAAGCTTGAGTTTCCCGAAATGACAGCAGAGCTGAATGAGGTACGGGAAAGCTCAGAGGTCATGGCGGAAGTCCCGCAGGAGGAGTCGGTGCAGCAGGCTGAAATAAAGTCAGAGGAGCGCCCTCCCGAGGTGATAGGTTATGCGGATAACGGCGATCTTATGAGCGCATTCAGCGAGATGTTCGTTACAAAGGACAGCCCTGTAAGCGAAGTGCAGACGGAAGAAATTCAGGTGGAGCAGTCAGCACCTGATGAGGTTGTAACGGCAGAGCCTGATGTTTCGGAGAATGTGGAATATGATGGCGTTTCCACCGTTACTCCAGAGGCTGCAGAGCAGCTTGGGGACATCCCCGAAAGCGGCATTTCTCCCGAAGAGCAGCTTGGCAAGCGGGATTTTGAGGAGCAGACAGATACCGAAAATCCCCGCAGCGATATACAGCCCCTGCCGCAGAGCGGCGAGGCGCCCGCAGATTTCGTTCCGCAGGATTTTGATACGCTCAGGGAGTTTACCGAGGCAAATCCACGTCGTGGGACAGTACGCTTCCGTGCCTATACAGCAAGAGGTGCGCTGCCCGTACAGGGCGCACGGATAGTGGTATCAAAGCCCATCGGCGGCAAGGATCATGTGTTCTATACCCTTACAACGGATATGAGCGGACAGACCCCGATAATAATGCTGCCTGCACCTCCTAAGGAGCTTTCCGAAACCCCGAACGGCACAATTGCGCCGTACTCGGTATACAACGTGCTTGTTACAGCGCAGGGCTTCAATGATGTGGTGATAGGAAATCTCCCCGTGTTTGAGGGTGTGACCTCGGTGCAGAGGGTGGCGCTCGTGCCGTCTGTCGGGCAGAATATCCCTGAATTCATCCCCGAAACGGAGCCTGACCTGAAAGGGGGAGTATAATGCCCGTTTACGATATTCCCACCGTCCCTGAGAATATAACGGTACATCTCGGACCGCCCGACTCCGATGCTGCCAATGTCACGCTTTCCTTTCCCGATTACATCAAGAATGTCGCATCCAGCGAGATATATCCCACATGGCCTGAAGCGGCGCTGAGGTCAAACATCTATGCGCA
>JAFSHE010000076.1 GCA_017440445.1 Oscillospiraceae bacterium
AGGAAGAAGGGGTTTACGATAACGCCGTTCTCGGAACGCTTTACCTTATCGACCTCGTCCACCTGCATCTCAATGGGCATATTCTTGTGGATGATACCGATACCGCCCTCACGTGCGATAGCGATAGCCATTTTGGACTCTGTAACAGTATCCATAGCGGATGTCATGATAGGTGTGTTGAGTACGATATTTTTAGTGAGATTCGTTCTGAGATTTATCATGTTTGGAGTGACGTCGCTCTTTGCGGGGATAAGCAGTACGTCATCGAAGGTAAGACCTTCCTTAACGAATTTTTCGTTATAGTTGCAGTTCAGCATGTTGTAACTCCTCACTTCCTCTGCCGCAGCAGAAAATTCTGATATATCAGCCGATCTCCGAACTGGTCAAAAACTGGAAAACAAGTCCCATGTATTGAAAAAAGCCTGACACACAGCTGATGTGCCCTCGGCTCTCAATACAGATATTACAGACCCACGAAAACGGCTTATGATGATAGTGATAATATTATAACACCTAATGCGTTTTTTTTCAAGGAAAAAAGGAAAATAAAAATAACCAAATATATTTGTTGAAACTGACGTTATTTCGGAAATATTCACGCTATTCTGAAAATTTCGCAAAAAAAATGCTTCAACTATTGACTTGAAAAGATATTTATTATAGAATAGTAATATGCGGGCCTGATCATCTACGGGTGAACTATGCCCTGCGGCAGGAAATGCCGAACAAGACAAAAAATACGGACGGAATACCGCCCGAAGAAAAGGAAAAGAATATATGACTATCAAAACATCCGCATCACTGCTTGCGTGCAACCTTGCACAGCTTGCGCTTGAGATCAGCAAATGCAAGAAATCCGCCGTTGACTGGGTACATTTCGATGTAATGGACGGCGTTTTCGTTGACCAGATAACCTACGGCAGCCCTGTACTGAAGGCAGTAAGAGGCTCCACAGATATGTTCCTTGATGTTCACCTGATGGTGGAGGACCCCACAGACCAGATAGCGCTTTTCGCTGAGGCAGGCGCTGACCTTATCACCATCCACGTGGAGAGCTTCTGCAATATCTCCGAGGTACTTAAGGACATCAGAAAGCGTGGAAAGAAGGCTGCCCTCGCACTTAAGCCCATGACTCCCATTGAGGCTGTATATCCCTACCTGCACCTGTGCGATATGGTACTGGTAATGACGGTAGAGCCCGGCTACGGCGGACAGAAGTTCATCCCCGCAACACTTGAAAAGATAAAGGAACTGAGAAAGACTGCCGATAATCTCGGACTTACAGAGCTGGATATCCAGGTTGACGGCGGTATCGATGAAAATACAGCACAGCAGGTTAAGGAAGCAGGCGCAAATGTGCTTGTTTCAGGCACCACACTTTTCAAGGCTGAAAACATGAAGACCGTAAACGACGAGCTGAAGAAGGCTGTAACAAAGTAAGCTCATCCGAAAATATCTGACAGTATCGCTGCCATGTCGCCTGCGGCTATCTGCGTAAGGTACTCCTCTGTCTGCGCTGCAAACAGCGGGGATATCTCGCAGTATTCACCGAATTCGGAGCATATACGCTCTGCGTCGGCACAGGGCGAGCGGAATATCACACGGTATCTGTCGGCAGCTGCGCCGCAGTATACCTCTCCGCTTATTCCGTATGCGGCAAGCGCTTCGCAAAGGGCATACAGCATATCCGCACCCGAAAGCTCACAGGCAAACAAACGCTGCCTGTGCTGCTTTTCTGCCCTGTCAAGAGCCGATACAAAGAAAACACAGCTCCCGTCGGAGCGGAGAAATGCCTCTACAAGCAGTCTGCCGTCGGGCAGGGATATGCCCTGCTCCTCGCTCAGCCTGTCAATGACCTCACAGATAAAACGATGCATAACACGGGGACTGCCATCGGCGGGCACCTGCGCTGCCTCGTCCCTGTCAAGCGTTATCTTGTATGTAGAATCTCCGATAAGCTCCGCTTTCATGGGCTACCTCCTGTATCAGACAATTCCGAATCTCCCTGAAATACGGACGATTCAGCGAAAGGAAATAAAAATAGATGGCATCCATAGTTGCACGTGACCCGTGCAGGATATATTTTGAAAGATTTATCTTTATGGCAGCCTTGCTCATCCCCGCTATATTCCTGATGGGCTGGCGAGTGCTTGCCGTTACCTCGGTGTGCCTTGTAATAAGCATACTCACCGACTTTGTATGCTGCAAGATACGCAGGATACCCTACGACCGAAAGGATACCAGTGTACTTTTCTGGGCGATGGCGCTTGCCATGGTAATGCCCGCAAGTATACCGTATGTGCATGCAGCACTCGGCTCGATAACCTGTATCTTCGTGGGAAAGCATATCTTCGGCGGAAAGGAGAACGTTATATTCTCACCGCCCGCTGTTGCTGCGGCATTTCTAATTATATGCTACCCCTCTGAAATGTTATTCTACCCGAAGCCCGGACAGCCTATCCCGATGCTGCTTGATGATTACACAGGAGCGCTTGCCCGCTCAATAGAGTATTCCATCAAGCTTGAGAACATCCCCGGCTACTCGGTGCTTGATATACTGATGGGCAACGTCCCCGGTGCGATAGGAACAGTAAGCATACTGGTCGTTGCGGTGGTAGGAATTTGCATGCTGCTGCGCCACAGCACCAGCTTCTGTGCGATAGTTTCCTGTCTTGCAACGGTATCGCTGCTTGCGTTCTTCTATCCGAGAATAAATGTCAGCGGACTCGACTCCATATTCTACGAGCTTTCAAGCGGCTATATGCTGTTCGGAATAGTATTCCTTGCAGCAGAGCCTTACATCACTCCAAAGCGCAGGGCTGCCAGAGTTATCTACGGCATCGTTCTCGGATATACAGTGATGATGTTCCGCTACTTCGGTCAGACCGAGGGCTGCTTCATGTTCGCACTGCTTATCACGAATGCGCTCTCCTGCGGCTTCGATACTATCATCGAGAACCTGCAGTACTGGAAAAAGACCTATATCATCTCCTTCGAGCAGGGAAAAAATGCGGCGCAGCGCGGTAACATCAAGCTTACCGACACACAGGAGATACAGCTTCCCGAGAAATACCGCTACAACACCCCGCCCATCGACGGCAAGGTGAAGAAGCACAGAAAAAAGAAGCGTAAGGGAGGCGAGGAATAATGGCAGAAAGAAAGTCCTATCCGATATGCTTTGACGGACTTTTCCGCCAGAACATAGTGCTTACCAGCGGCCTTGTGACCGCACCGATAATCGTTGCCTCCACCACTGCGGAGCGTGCAGCGATACTCTCCCTCAGCTTTTTTATGATATCCTACCTGTCTATACTGATATGCAGGATGATCCCCCGAAAGATAGTTTACACTATCCGCATCATACTATATGCACTGGTTGCCGCTGTGGTGTTTATCCCTACGGCTATAACCGTAAATACGCTGTTCCCCGATACCGCACCGTCGGTAATGCTGTACGTGGAGATAATCGTGGTGAACTCGCTGCTGCTTGCAAAGACCGAGAGCCGTTTTTATCTAATCACCTACGCAGCTATGGCGATAGACTCAATGGTATATATCGTGGGCTACGCCATCGCGGCATTTGCGGTGGGAATAATACGAGAGTTGCTTGCCTACGGCACACTGTTCGGCGCACATGTATTCGACCCGCTGATGCCTGCGGCAAAATCCCCGTTCTTCGGCTTTTTCCTTGTGGGAATATTCGCAGCACTCTGCCGTGCCTACTATAACAGAAAGCGCACAAAGGCAGAGCAGGAGTCCGAGTTTATCCTGAAAGGAGCTGAGGAATAAATATGGAGATACTGACACAGATAATTTCCGCAGCTATGGTTTCCATATTCGTTCAGAACGCAATTTTTGAACGTGCATTCGGCTCCAACGTGGTCATCTACGCCTCCCGCAGGGAATCGCATGTAATAGGCTTCACGGTGGGAATAACCTCAATGACCACAGTTGCAAGCATAATATCCTACTTCCTTGACGGAATGATACTCCCCCTGCAGTACGGCTGGCTGTTCATGCCGCTGATATACGTTGCTGTTATAAGCATACTGTACATCATAGCCCTGCTGTTCCTGTGGAGAGTGTTCCCAAAGCTTTTCGCAAGGATAAAGAAATACGCACACCTTACGATATTCAACTGCACCGTTATAGGCGCACTTTTCCTCAACAACAACTACGGAAACGATATATGGTCGTACATCGGCTACGGCTTTGGTACGGGAATAGGCTTCTTCCTCGCCTGACTGCTGCTGAACATAGCCCATGAAAAGCTCAATTCCGACAAGATCCCCAAGGCATTCCGCGGATATCCCATAATGTTAGTGTATATCGTCATAATTTCCCTTTCGTTTTACGCACTGGTAGGATATACAGTTGATTTCTGACTAGAATAATACATAGAATACTGACATTATACTCGGCTGGAAGGGGAAGTATTGAAAAGTAAAAATATAAAGATAAAACATCATAAATATAATCTGTATAATAAAAAGAAAAGCAAG
>JAFSHE010000077.1 GCA_017440445.1 Oscillospiraceae bacterium
AAGAGGATAGCGGTCTTGAGCAGCTCGCCGAATGCTTCTGTACGGCTGTTTGTGTACAGCTCCTCGATGGTCTTGTAGTTCTTTGTACGGTAGCCGTACTTTACGCCGTCAAGACGGGAAACGTTGTTGCACAGCTCTGCGGACATGCAGACGTTCCATGCTGTCTTTGCGAATGTAAGAACGGTATCGTCTATTTCAACGAACTCCACGCCCTTTGCGGACATCACCTCACGGAAGCGTGCTATCTTCGCCTTTGTAGCGTCGTCAGCGGAAGCGGTGATGGAAGCCGCAACTGCTACTTTCTTTATCTTTGTAAACTCTGCGCCGTTCTTTACCTTTGCACACTCTGCTTCGGAAAGGCTGGTGCCGTCCTTGTCGTCGTGACCTGCGATAGCGGAGAGTATATCACCGCAAGCTGCGGCATTATTCGCCATAACGCCGACAGTTTCGCCCGAGCATGCAACAGCGATAGTGCCGTATCTTGAAACAGTGCCGTATGTGGGCTTTATGAAAACCTTATCGCACAGTGCTGCGGCACGTCTGGGAGTGCCGTTTACATCAAAGCACAGTGCGGCGGTTGCCTCACCTGCGTTGAGAAACTCAGCGCACGCATTTGTCAGTGTGCCGTCATCCTTTATGCAAGCACCATAATTTGAGGTCTCGCCCAGCAGGTCTATGGAGAATTCTCCGATATTTGCCTTGCCTGCGATATCGTAGCCTGCGTCCTTGAGCTTTGAGATGACCTCTGCGTCAAACAGGCTCATGTAGCCCTCAAGCATTTTAGAGCCGCCTGTTGTGGGCATGTCCTTTGTCAGAAAAAGGTCATCCAGCACCACTGCGTTTGCGGAGGCGTTGTCATTCTTGTTTATATAAATATTCATATCCTTATCCTCCCGAAAATCACTCTAACAGACGGGGAACCTGCCAGTAGCCGTCTGTGGCCTCGGGTGCACCCTGCTGAAGCTCGTCACGTGTGAACAGCTTCTTCTCAACGTCCTCGCGGACAACTGTCATAATGGGCATTACATGCACCATTCTCTCCACCTGCTCGGTGTGAGCGGCGCTGAGCTTTGCTATCTCCTGCTCCTGTCTTGCGAAGAAGGCGAGAACATCGTCCTGCTGCTCCTCAGTGAGGGAAAGCTGATTAAGCTTCTGCAGCCTTCTTAAAACATCCTTATCCATGATATCTGTCCTTTCATGATGTTATTCCGAAAAGCGGCTCCGCACAGACTCCTGTGCGGATACCGCAGTGTGTTCGTTAGTCTCTTACCTTGATGTGGACCTCTCTGAGCTGCTGCTCTGTTACCTCGCCGGGAGCGCCCATCATAACGTCCTGAGCGTTGCCGTTGAGCGGGAATGCGATAACGTCACGGATGGTCTCCTCGCCTGCGATGAGCATTATCATTCTGTCAACGCCGGGAGCCATACCTGCGTGGGGAGGCGCACCGTAGGAGAACGCTGTATACAGCGCACCGAACTTAGCCTTTACATCCTCCTCGCCGTAGCCTGCGATCTCGAATGCCTTCTTCATTATCTCGGGATTGTGGTTTCTTACAGCGCCCGAGGACAGCTCGATACCGTTGCATACGATGTCGTACTGGTAAGCGAATATCTCCAGCGGATCCTTGTTGAGGAGCGCGTCCATACCGCCCTGAGGCATGGAGAAGGGATTGTGTGTGAAGTCTATCTTGCCTGTTTCGGTGTTAAGCTCGTACATGGGGAAGTCTACGATGAAGCAGAATTCGAACTTGCTGTCGTCGATAAGCTCCATGCGCTTAGCAACCTCTGTTCTGATCTCGCCTGCGAACTTGGGCGCATTCTTTGCGCTGTCTGCAATGAAGTAGAGAACATCGCCGACCTCGAGTGCGCAGCGCTCTGCAAGCTCCTTTCTCTGAGCGTCGTCAAGGAACTTGTCGATAGGACCGTTGTACTTGAAGCCGCCATTCTCGCCTTCCTCGACCTTGAAGTAGCCGAGACCCTTCATGCCAACTTCCTGAGTAGCGAACTCCTCCATGCTCTTGAAGAAGGTCTTGGAGCGGCTTGCCATCTGGGGAACACGGATACCTCTTACAGTCTTGTTGCTGAAGGGCTTGAACTCGCTGTCAACGAACAGGTCGGACAGCTCAACGATAACGAGGGGGTTTCTGAGGTCGGGCTTATCTGTACCGTACTTCAGCATAGCGTCATTAAAGGAGATACGCTGGAAGGGAGGCTTTACTACCTCCTTGTCGGAGAACTCCTTGAATGTGTTGTATACAACTGTTTCAGCGACCTCGAATACATCCTCCTGTGTTGCAAAGGACATCTCGAAGTCCAGCTGGTAGAACTCACCGGGGGAGCGGTCCTGTCTTGCGTCCTCGTCACGGAAGCAGGGAGCGATCTGGAAGTAGCGGTCGAAGCCGGAAGCCATCAGCAGCTGCTTGAACTGCTGGGGAGCCTGAGGCAGAGCGTAGAACTTGCCCTTGTGCTTTCTGCTGGGAACGAGGTAGTCACGTGCGCCCTCGGGGGAAGATGCGGTGAGAATGGGGGTCTGGATCTCAAGGAATCCCATCTCTTCCATCTGGCTTCTCAGATAACTGATCACCTTTGCACGCAGCACGATGTTGTCGTGTATCTT
>JAFSHE010000078.1 GCA_017440445.1 Oscillospiraceae bacterium
TCTGGTGCGTAAGTGATGCTGTCAGACTTGATTTTTGGCTGCAATAATGGTACAATAGGTACATATCAGAAGTATCATTAACGGCAAGGAAGCGTTACAGATGGCACATAAAATAATAATATGCGGCGGCAATGGTGCAGGAAAAAGCACACTCGGAAAGGCGCTGGCAGAAAAAACAGGCTGGGAGTTCAGAGATGTTGAGGACTACTATTTCCCGAAGACTGACCCTGATTATCTCTATGCAGTGCAGAGAACTCAGGAAGAGGTCGCAAGCCTTTTATATGATGACCTGAATAAGTATGACGACCTGATATTCGCATCTGTGCGAGGAAATTACAGTGAACAGACTGCGGTAATGTTCACCTGTGCAGTGTTCGTGAGCGTGCCAAAGGAAATAAGAATGAAGCGTGTGCGTCAGCGTGCTTATGATAAATTCGGTGACAGAGTATGCGAGGGCGGCGACTTATACGAGAGAGAAAAAGCGTTCTATGACCTGATCGAAAAGCGCACGGATAAGACCGTGACGGACTGGCTAGACACAATGGATATTCCTGTGATAAGGGTGGACGGTACTAAGCCGATAGAGGAAAACATCGAAGCTATCACTGATTGGCTTATGCAGACGGAGAGGATACAGGGGGCAAAATGAGACCTGTTTTGATTACTTATTTTTCAGGAGTAGGCAACACAAGGGCTGTTGCTGAATACATCAGAAGCATTACTCCAAAGATTCCGACAGAGATATATTCAGTTGAAAGGCTCCCTGACAGTTTTAATATCGAAAGCTATTCGGCTGTTATAATGGGTACGCCTACATATCATTCCGAGCCTGCACGACCGCTTATGAGCTTCCTTGAAAAGCTGAAACAGGGAAGAAATATACCTGCGTTTCTTTTTACTACCTGCGGCTTGTATTCGGAAAACTGTCTGCGTATTCTGGCAAAGGAGTGCATAAGACATAAGCTCATACCACTGCATTGCGCAAGCTATCGCTGCTCCGCAACAGATGGAATGCTCCTTGTGCCGTTTATGGAATGCTGGTTTAAGAATGAAAAGGATATACAGTCGAAGATCAAAAAGGATATTGGCATATTTATAAGCAGGCTGAAGACCCGTTCAAAGCCTGATATTCCGTCCTCTAAGTGGTATGCACCGCTGAATTATCCCAACAAGATACTTGGCAGGAATTCAACTTTCCCGATATATCTTCATGAAGAAAGATGTATAAAATGCGGCAAGTGTCAGAGAAATTGCCCGATGGGAGCGATCTCTTTGAAAGACGGCTATCCCGTGATAAGCAAGGCGGATTGTATGAACTGCTACCGTTGTATTCACCACTGTCCATCGCTGGCGCTATCTTTGTTTAAAAACAAGCCTGTGGAAAGAGTGTGGACAGATAAACTGTGATTGATGAGTTCAGTGAATAACAAAACAGCTCCCGAAACGCTCGGGAGCTTTGATGTTTGTTGTGCGGATCATAAGTAGGTTTCTGTTGCATAAGTAATAAAAATATGGTATACTTTAACCATACATATCAAATAGAAAGGCAGTGATAAGATGCAGGACAGATATGCAGAGATAAAGGCCAGGATACTCGAACTTGCCAATGTCGACGAGGGTATAAAGGCAGTAATTGCCATTGGCTCGTCAACAAGGAGCGAGGTAAAGGCTGATGAATACTCCGACCTCGACCTGATAATTGCGGCAGAGGACACAGAAAAGTGGCTGTATGGCGATATTCCCGAGCGGCTTGGTGATATGCGGATATCCTTTGTTGAGCCAACTCTGGGTGGCGGCAAAGAGCGGAGAGTGCTGTACAAAAATGCTCTCGATGTAGATATGATAGTTTTCACGCCCGAACAGCTTATTGCTGCCACAAAAGAGGGCGTTGCAGGCTGGGTGTGCAACAGGGGCTATACAGTGCTGTATGATTCAATGTGCATCGGGGAGCTGCTGAGCGAGCATGTGAGCCATGAGGTGAGATACAACGGGCTTTCCGAAGCCGAGTACATAAATCTTGTGAATGATTTCTGCTTCCATGTCGTATGGGCAGGTAAGAAGATACTGCGTGGCGAGCTGTGGACTGCGAAGATGTGCATTGACGCGTACCTCAAAAACCATCTTCTGAAAATGCTGGAGATGTACACCGTAAGCAAGTATCAGACCGATGTGTGGCATGACGGAAGATTTCTTGATCGTTGGGCAGACGAGGGCATAAAGACCGCTCTACCGAAATGCTTTGCGCATTATGACAGGGCAGATATGATAGCTGCGCTGTGTGAAACTAAGTCGCTGTTCTCGCAGACCGCAAGGGAAGTGGCGGAGATAAAGGGGTATTCCTTTCCCGAGGTGGCAGTAAGCTATGCGGATGATGTGTTTGAGGAGTATTTTGGTAAGTGAGGAGGTGCTTTATGTTAATTTCAGTGATAATACCTGCGCATAACGAGGAAAGATATATAGGAAAATGTCTGAAGTCGATAAAGATAGCGGCAAGAGAGATCTCCGATGAAGTGGAGATCATCGTTGTAGCCAACAGATGCACCGACAGAACAGCGGATATCGCAAGGCGCTACGGTGTAGAAGTGCTGGAGAACAGCGATAAATGCATCAGCAGTATCAGAAATGCTGGAGTAAGAGCGTCAAATGGTAGGGTGATCGTCACCATTGATGCAGACAGCGTGATGCATAAGACCGCCCTTGCCGAGATAAAGGAGCTGCTGCGCTCAGGAAAATACATCGGCGGCGGAGCTATACCAATGTTCGACCGCATGTCGCTTGGTATTGCGATTTCGAGCGCATATGTGGCGCTCAATCTCCTGCCGACCATGATAAAGAGCGGCGGTTTTATTTCAGCCACCATGTTCTGGTTCAGCAGAAAGGCTTTTGATAAGATAGGCGGATTTGACGAGAGTCTTGTAAGCCTTGAGGACGCTGATTTCGCAAGGCGCTTGAAAGCTCTCGGTGAAAGATACGGCAAGAAATACGGCACGCTCAAAAATGGAGTTGTGCTGACCTCCAGCCGCAAGTTCGATGAGTTCGGTGACTGGTACCTGATCAAGAATCACAAGCTCACAAAAAGGATATTCACAGGCAAGGACAGACAGGCGGCGGACGAGTTTTATTATGATGTGCGTTGAGCACGTTCAATAAGCGGAGAAAATAACGATGAAAACAGCACTCATTGTAATTGATATGCAGAACGACTATCTCTATGAGAAAAGAAAAGCAAA
>JAFSHE010000079.1 GCA_017440445.1 Oscillospiraceae bacterium
TCTGGAATATCATGGACAGCATCTTTGCATCGTCAATGGCACGATGGTGATTGAATGCACCTAGCTTGTACTCCTTTGCAACGACATCCAGCTTATGCTTTTTCAGGTGCGGAAGTGCAGCTCTGCACAATGCAAGAGTATCCACATATCTTATCTCATAATCTATTCCCTGTCTTTCAGCCGCAAGACGGATGAATCCTGTATCGAAATCAGCGTTATGCGCAACAAGCACTCCGTTTCCTGCGAAATCGATAAAGCTCTGAAGTGCTGTCTTTTCATCAGGTGCGTCCTTCACCATATCATCAGTGATGCCTGTGATCTCAGTTATATTCGCAGGAATAGGCTTTTCAGGATTTACAAAAGTCTGGAACTCCTCAACGACCTCCATATTACGTAGCTTTACTGCGCCTATCTCGGTTATCCTCTCGGAATTCCTGTCAAGTCCTGTCGTTTCTATGTCAAAAACTATAATATCATCATTTATTGAATGATCGTTGCAGCCCGAAACAAGCGCACCACTATCGTTGACAAAATACGCCTCCATACCATAGAGAACCTTCATCTCACCGCCATCCTTGCGTATCTTCTCGACGGTGTTCATAGCCTCGGGATATGCCTGTACATTACCATGATCAGTTATCGCAACTGCCTTGTGTCCCCATGCGAAAGCCTGCTTTACAAGATCTCCCGCAGGAGTAAGAGCGTCCATATCAGACATATTTGTATGCATGTGAAGCTCAACACGCTTTTCCTCTGCGTTATCCTTTTTCTGCTTAAGCTTCAGACTTGCGATAGAATAGGGTCTGATATTGAGTACCTTTGCAAAAGTATCATACTCAAATCTACCCGTAAGGATTATCGCTTTTCCTGCCTTGATATTACTCTTTATGGTATCACTGTTTTCGGCAGGAGTGATTATCTTGATTATTTCAGAGGAAGTCTTGTCAGAAAAATATGCTGTGAAAATGAAAGTATTTCCGTCACGGGAGGTCTTTTCATCTGTCTTGAAAACCTCACCCCAGAGAGTGACCTCGTCACCCTCATTGAAGCTTTCAGCCATGCGCAGAGGTTCCTCGGAAATACCCTTTCCATAGAAAAGAGTAGCCTTACTCTCAAAATACTCCGACTCAAAAGGCAGAAGTATCTCCTTTTCTTCCTTTATAACAGCGGGACGTCTGCTGTTACCGCCGCTGCGTGAAGCGCCGCCGTTTCCTCCTGAATACTTGTTTTCTCCTGCCGCAGGCGGTGGTGTAAGCATTATAACAGGCAGAGGCGCAGACTGCTCCTCCTTTACGACCTGTTCAAGATCAAGCTCCGCATTTCCTGTAAATACGACACTTATCGAAACGCCGAAAAAGCCTCTCACATAACGCTCTATCTTCTTGTCGATCTCCATACCGAGGAGAATATCCCTTCCGCCTGTCTTAAGGGATATCTCGTATGTACTGCCATCGTCAGTTATCTCAGCATTATCAAGATAGCCGTTAACAGTACCGAACTGCGCCTTTAATATAGCGATTATCTCATAGAGATAATCAGTATTGAAAAGCGAGCTGTGGTATTTCGGGAACACTGAGACCTCTGTACCGTCAAGATACTGCGTAAGAGTATTACCCAACGACAATATCTCAGATGCGGAAACAGTATCATCCAGTGCAAGATTTATCATCAACGTGTTTTTAGTTTCGTTATAAATTAGCTTCAGCACAGTTCCGTCAGCAACAGCAGGAGATAATTCCACTTTGTCAAACAGTTCACTTATCTTTGCAGCCATTTTTTACATCCTTCCAAAATTATAATAGCTCTATTTCCTTTTTAAGCTCCGAAAGAAGCATGCTTTCAGGAACTTTTCTTAATATCTGACCTTTTTTGAATATAAGA
>JAFSHE010000080.1 GCA_017440445.1 Oscillospiraceae bacterium
CCGTCGCCGCCGTCGGGACCACCCGCATTAACGTACTTCTCACGGTGGAACGACACAGCACCATTACCGCCGTTGCCCGCCTTGATGGATATCTCTACCTTATCAACAAACATTGTCTCCCCTGCCTTTCTATATACATTCATGACCTATAACGGTCGATATTTTTTCTAAACAAAACCACACAGTATATCATACCGCAGATGGTCGTAATGATGCACTGCGTCTTACTCTTTTAAACGACAAATAAGGCGAATCAGTGCGATCCGCCTTAAGTACCATTGAGGTTTATCAGTCAGCGTATACGCTAACCTGCTTTCTGTCTCTGCCAAGACGCTCGAACTTAACCTTGCCGTCTACCAGAGCGAACAGTGTATCATCGGAACCGATGCCTACGTTGTTACCAGCGTGAATGTGTGTACCTCTCTGTCTAACAAGAATGTTGCCAGCCAGTACGAACTGACCGTCAGCACGCTTTACACCAAGTCTCTTGGACTCAGAGTCACGGCCGTTCTTGGTAGAACCCATACCCTTTTTATGAGCGAAATACTGTAAACCTAATCTGATCATTGTTGTTATCCTCCTGTTATTTGATCTCAAGCTTTATCTTCTTGTGCTCAGACGCGATATTTTCAATATGCGCACAGAGCGATGCCAAAAGCTGCTGTGAAGGCTCGTGCTGTCCGTTAAGAACAAGGCGTACCTCATTCTCGAACACATCGACCCTTGCCGAAGTACCGAAAAACTCAGTTATCGTGTTGCATGTAAGCTCCACCGCCGAGGTTATAGCCGCACAGACTATATCGTTGCCCTCCGTGCCGTAGCCCGCATGACCCGATATGCTGAATCCGGTAAACCGACCGTTTTCCTTATAGAAAACCGCTTTAAGCATTATGCGTTGATAGCTTCAATTCTTACCTGGCTGTAAGGCTGTCTGTGACCCATCTTTCTCTTGATGTGCTTCTTGGGCTTGTAAGTGAAAACTGTGATCTTCTTAGCCTTGCCATTCTTCAGGAGAGTAGCCTTAACGGAAGCGCCGTCAACATAAGGAGCGCCAACGGTAACGCCGTCATCCTTGCCTACCATGATAACCTTGTCGAATGTGATCTCGCCTTCAGCTTCGAGCTTCTCGATGAAAAGGATATCGCCTTCCTTAACCTGGTACTGCTTTCCGCCTGTTTCGATTACTGCGTACATAATTTTTACCTCATTTTTATCAGACTCGCTGCGTCAGGGCGCAGTTATGCTTAAAGACCCTGCACATGCGGCCTTTTTAGTATATCACAACAGAAATCGTTTGTCAAGGGCTTTTAGCAAATTATTTAAACAATTCCTTCGCAGACAGCGGGTATGTATTTGACAAAATGACCAAACCGATTATACAAAATAGACAAACGTTGAATTTTCGTCGCTGTTTCATTGACATAAATCGGCAAATATGATATACTGTATTGAAAGCAATACTATAATTTTACAGGAGAAATAGCATGAAAAAATCAAATGTACACCCTGCCATCCCCGAAAAAATAATTATGGTACATACCTTTGCCATTCTTGCGGTATGTATCATCTTCGGCGTCATCAGCATAATCAGTGCTACGCTTGTCAAGGGACTTATCATAATTGGCTGCGGCGCTGCGGCAACCGTATTAAGCTTTATACTGAAGAAAAAGGTCGCTCCCACAACACGCGGCTTTGTTCTGTCCATACTTCAGCTTGGTATCATCATCCTTCTGTCGGCAACTACCCAGACGATGCAGGATATGTTCCCGCTTATGCTGGCTTCTCTTGCCATTGCCGCCATTTACTACAACAAGGCATGCATCATCACTCACTGGGCTGTAATGGATGCTGCCGCCATAGCGGGTCTTATCTTCAGAGATTTCTTTTACGGCAATGCGGATATCGTGGGACTTATCAAAGGTATCGCAGGAATAAACATCGGCGCTTTCCTTATTATGTATCTGCTCAACTGCAGCCTTAACTTCATCACTCAGGCAGAGGAGGCAAAGGCAAGCGCAGGCGAGCTGCTTGACCGCGTTAAGGAACAGATGGAAGAAACAGAGCGTATGGCAGAGGCTCAGAAGGCTGTCGTGCAGGAGATCGCATCCGTTTCGCATACGCTCAACCTCTCAGGCGAGAAGATGAATCAGGTTGCAGCAAACATCAATCAGGCAGCAGAGGAGCAGCAGACTACTATCACCGAGATCGCCGAGGATATCTCCAACATCACAGCCGAGACACAGCGCAGCCTTGACTCCGCAGAGGCGGCTTCAAAGGCAGCAGCGGAAAGCACTCATCTTCTTTCGCTCAGCAACGAGGAGATCAACAAGATGATGTCCGCTATGGCGGAGATAGAGGAGTCCTCCGACCAGATCAGAAACATCGTAAAGACTATCGAGGATATCGCATTCCAGAC
>JAFSHE010000081.1 GCA_017440445.1 Oscillospiraceae bacterium
ATGGTGAACTGCTTGTCCGTATTCATGCCGATTATAAGCTCGGGAGCTTCATCGTATAGCATGGTATCCACAAGGTCTGCGACCTCCTCTGCGGAATATGTGCCGTGAGGTATCTTTACAGTACATTCCTGAGAGTTGTTGCCGATTTTATATCCCACGGTGAGGGTGTCGTTCTTGCTGTCTATCTTAACAGGCTCTGTATGAACGACTACTCCGTCTGCCTTTTCGTATGCGGACAGATGCTTTTCAAACAGCGGTACTCCGTTGAAGTGCGCAGTATCGCTCATCTGATCTATTTCGTCTATGATAGCCTGATATTCAAGGTCTATCGCCTCACGGTCAACATCGTCATCGTAGGTGCCGTTTGCCGCCTCTATGGCAAGCTCCTTCATGCGGTGGAGCATGTTGTGCATCTCCTGCGCAGCGCTTTCAACTGTGCGGGAATAGTTCACGCCATCATCTATATTTCTCAGACCCTGAAGCAGACCACGTCTTATATTGCGCAGCTTTTCAGACACAGCAAGGCCTGCCGCATCATCAGATGAGCGGTTTATCCTGTATCCCGAGGAGAGCCTTTCAGCAGCCTTTTTCAGTTTGTTGTTTGAAGTTTTGCTTCTGTCCAGTACATTCTGCATGGAATGCATGTGCTGTATAATCATTTAATATACACTCCTGTTAAATGTTTACATAATACATATATAATCAGTATAGCACAATTATATATAAATATCGACATGTATTTCAAAAAAAACAGCTTTACAGGCAAAAATGGATGAAATCAACAAAATGTCAGACAGCAAATGTACAAAATGACGGAATCTGAGTTTCTTATGTCGGAGATATTTAAAAACAACATCTCCCATTCCTGTGCAAATGAAGGAATGGGAGATGTTTTTTATGCTGTGGGAGTTGCCTTTACAAAGTCAGCTGTTGTGTAGGGACTCCATGCGCCGTTTGAATATGCTCGGATAAGGAACAGATACTGCTTGCCGTTTGTGAGCTTGGAGGTAGTATAAGTCGTCTTTGTGATCTGCGAGGATCTCAGAGTATACTTACCTGTGTCAGGATTGTAGATGGACAACGAATATCTTTCCGCATCAGGGGTTCCTGTCCATGTGAATGTCACCTTTCCGTCGCCTGCTGTTGCCTTGATGTTTGTGGGCTTAGCCGCCACGGGAGTAGCCTTTACGAAATCCGCTGTTGTGTAGGGACTCCATGCGCCGTTTGAATATGCTCGGATAAGGAACTGATATTGCTTGCCGTTTGTGAGCGCAGACGCAGTGTAAGTAGTCTTGGTTATCTGTGAAGATCTCAGAGTGTATTTACCTGTGTCGGGGTTATAGATGGACAGCGAGTATCTCTCAGCACCGTCAACCGCATCCCACTTGAATGTTACCTTGCCGTCGCCAGGTGTTGCGGTTACAGCAGGTGTTACAGGCTGTGTGATGGAATCAATTGCAATAAAATTATCCCCAAAGTAACCCTCTGCATAAGAGCCTGTTACACCATATACAGTTGTAAGATATGGACATTTGAGAAAAGCATACGCACCAATAGATGTAACACTGGCGGGGATGGTAATGGTTGTAAGGTTGGTGTTTAATGCGAACGCATACGCACCGATGGATGTCACTCCATCGGGGATGGTTATATTCATAAGATTAGAGCCGTAAAAGGTGTAATCGTATATAGCAGTAATTCTTTTTGGAAGAGTGATATCAGCAAGTTTAAGGCACATCTCGAATGCACTAGAGCCGATATAAGTGACGCTGTCAGGGATAGGAGATATATTTTCAAGATTGTTGCATTCAAAAAATGCTGCGTCGCCGATATATACAAGGGAATCAGGAAGGGTTACATTTGTAAGGCTATTGCATTCGGCAAAGGCCTCCTCCCCGATAGATGTAACGCTGTACCCATCTATCTTAGCGGGGATATCCAGTTCAGTTGCCGAGCCCGTGTAATCTGTAATCTCAATCGTACCGTCATCCAGCAGAGAATACTCATAATCCTCCGATGTTGATGCGGCTGCGGCAGAGTAATCCGCCTGCGCCACAACGGTCATAGACATACCAATCTGCCCCAGTGCAGGGTCAGCTAAAAGCATTCCTGTCGCTAGTAAAGCGGCTGTTATTTTTTTGTACATAGAATTACCTCCTAAAAGCATTCTCTGAATATAATTATATATCTACATATTTGAAATGTCAATACTCTCAAAGAAATGGGAAGAAAATGTATTAATAAAACAACACCACCCGAATGTGCAATTTGACGGAAAAAGCTTTTCTGAAAAAAGGATAAATTATCGTGTTTTGTGGCTTGAAAAACAACGGTATATGGGTTATAATTGTGGTATACATAAAAGTGTGACAAATTTCGGAGGTAATCATGAAAAAGACGCTTATAGTTATCGACATGCAGAACGACTTCATTGACGGCGCACTCGGCACTGCGGAGGCGGTGGCGATAGTTCCTCTTGTAAAAAAGAAGATAGAGGAGTACAGAGCCTGCGGCGGGGAGATACTATTCACAAGGGACACCCATGGAGAGGATTATCTTGACACTCCCGAGGGAAAAAAGCTGCCCGTCGTTCACTGCGTAAAGGGCACACAGGGCTGGGAGATATCCCCGCAGCTTGATGTCAGCGGCTGTGAGGTAATAGACAAGCCTACCTTCGGCTGGACAGGATGGAATGAGCGCAGCTTTGAGAAAATAGAGCTTGTGGGACTTTGTACGGATATATGCGTTGTATCCAATGCGCTGATACTTAAGGCAACATTTCCCGAAATCGAAATCACAGTGGACGCCTCATGCTGTGCGGGAGTAACTCCCGAAAGCCACGCAGCGGCGCTCACCACCATGAAAATGTGTCAGATAAACGTTATCGGAGAATAAGAAAGGAAGTAATACCATGGAAATATACGGCAGAGATATGAAAAAAGTCACACAGGATATCGCTCAGTGGATAAGGGACTTTTTTGAGGAGAATGGCAAGGGCTGTAATGCAGTGCTTGGTATTTCAGGAGGAAAGGACAGCTCGGTCGCAGCGGCGCTTTGTGTTGAGGCGCTCGGCAAGGACAGAGTCATCGGTGTACTGATGCCCAATGGAGAGCAGAGCGATATAGATATGTCAAGACTGCTTGTGGAGCATCTCGGGATAAGATATACGGTAGTAAATATTGCCGACGCTTTCAACGGGATGATAGGCGGTATCGAAAATGCTGAAAGCGGCAACGGCTACGAGAATGTGGGCATCTCCGCACAGGCGAGGGTCAATCTCCCGCCAAGACTCAGGATGGCGTGCGTATACGCTGTCAGCCAGTGCAACAACGGCAGAGTCGTAAATACCTGTAACCTCTCCGAGGACTGGGTGGGATATTCCACGCGCTACGGCGATGCAGCAGGAGATTTCAGCCCGCTCTCACGTCTTACCGTTGAGGAAGTAAAGCAGGTCGGCAGAGAGCTTGGACTTCCCGATGTGCTGGTGGATAAGGTACCCTCTGACGGTCTTTGCGGCAAGACCGATGAGGATAATCTGGGCTTCACCTATGCGGTGCTTGACGAATATATCCGCACAGGCGTGTGCGCCGACCCCGATACAAAGGCACTCATTGACCGCAAGCACAGGATGAACAAATTCAAGCTGCAGCTTATGCCTTGCTATGAGTACGACGGACAGATAAAAGCCGAGGACTAAGCTGTCTTTTAAGAGCTTATAATGGATGCAGATATTTTACAGCGCCCGATTTTCTTCGGGCGCTTTTCTGCGCTCACCTTATTCTTTCAGCCGCATATAATGCATAGAAAAACTATAACACATGAGGTGACATCTATGCATATACAGCGGACGCTTAATAATACAGACATTGGCGAGCGTGTGGTGGTGAGAGCTATTACCGCACATGGCAGCATGCGCAGAAGATTTCTCGATATCGGACTATCTGAGGGGACAGCGGTGGAGTGCGTGGGAAAAAGCCCCGCGGGTGACCCTGCCGCTTATCTTATCCGTGGTGCGGTGATAGCCATACGCTCAGAGGATAGTCGGGATATCATTGTGGAGCGGGAGGGTGAATAATGGGACTTACCAAGACCTCCACAGGGATATCTGCGATGGACGGCGGACTGTCAGTCAGAAAGCGCTCGTCCGAGGAAAAGGTGATAGCCGTAGCGGGAAATCCCAATGTGGGCAAAAGTACGCTGTTCAACAGCCTTACAGGGATGAATCAGCATACGGGAAACTGGTCGGGAAAGACTGTTTCCGTGGCACAGGGCAATTTTTCCACAGATAAGCACGATTTTGTACTGGTGGATATCCCTGGGACATATTCGCTTATGCCGCACTCCGCCGAGGAGGAGGTAGCCCGCAGCTTTCTCTGCTTCGGCAAGCCCGACGGAGCGGTGGTGGTGTGTGATGCAGCCTGCCTTGAGCGAGGTATCAGCCTTGCTCTCCAGGTGATGGAGCTTTGCCCGAAAACCATCATCTGCGTTAATCTTATGGATGAGGCGAAGCGCAAGGGTATACGTATCGACCTGAAGCAGCTTGAAAAGCGCCTCGGAGTACCTGTTGTGGGGACCTCCGCACATGATAAAAAGACCCTTAAGCCGCTTGCTGAGGCTCTGGATATGTTGGCGGATGGCAGCGTTTCCGTATCCCCGCATGAGGTACGCTATACAGCGGAGGTGGAGGCCGCCTGCGCCTGCGTGGAGCGCTCTGTCCGACGCAGACTTGGAAAGGAGATATCTCCACGCTGGCTTGCGCTCAGGCTGCTTGAAAATGACAAGGCTCTGTGCCGTGAGATAGAG
The DNA here is from genome assembly GCA_017440445.1 of Oscillospiraceae bacterium. The sequence goes on from JAFSHE010000081.1 coordinate 4,804, forward strand.
CGGCGATACGGTATCGACCCACGCACGGACGAGGACCTTTCTCTCGCTGCGGAGCATGGACGGGAGCTGCTTGCAGGCGCTGACATCACCCTTGACAGATACAGGGATATAGTGGCAGAGTGTATGATAAGGACAGCCGAGGATATCTGTCGTGGTGCGGTAAAATATGAGCGCAGTGCCGCAGACAGCTTTGACAGGCGGGCGGACAGGATACTTACAAGCAGACGTTTCGGTTATCCGATAATGCTTGCACTGCTGCTTGTGGTGTTCTGGATAACGGTGACGGGCGCAAATTACCCATCGCAGTGGCTGTCCGATGGTCTGTTCCGGCTTGGTGACAGGCTGTCTGAATTTCTTGTGTTTATCGGTTCTCCTGAATGGCTGAGAGGGCTGCTGGTGGACGGTGCATACAAGGTGCTTGCATGGGTGGTATCAGTTATGCTGCCGCCTATGGCGATATTCTTCCCGATGTTTACGCTGTTGGAGGACTCAGGCTATCTCCCGAGGATAGCGTACAATCTCGACCGACCTTTTAAAAATTGCAATGCCTGCGGAAAACAGGCGCTTACGATGGCAATGGGATTTGGCTGCAACGCAGCGGGAGTTGTTGGCTGCCGCATAATCGATTCAAAGCGGGAGCGCCTTATCGCTATGCTGACAAACAGCTTTGTACCGTGTAACGGACGTTTTCCCACGCTTATTGCTATAATCTCCATGTTCTTTATGGGAAGCATAGGTGGATTTCTCGGCTCGGTGTGGTCGGCGGTGCTGCTTACACTGGTTATCCTGCTTGGAATCGGGATGACCTTTGCGGTGTCTAAGCTGCTTTCGACAACGATACTCCGTGGTCAGCCCTCGGCATTTACACTGGAACTTCCGCCATATCGCAGACCGCAGTTTGGAAAGGTACTGGTGCGCTCGGTGCTTGACAGAACACTGTTTGTTCTCGGTAGGGCTGCTGCGGTGGCAGCACCCGCAGGCGCAGTTATATGGATACTGGCAAACGTAACGGTGGAGGGGGCAACACTTCTGACGCATATTACGGGCTTTCTAGACCCGTTTGCACAGTTGTTTGGTCTTGACGGTGTGATACTCACCGCTTTTATACTGGGACTTCCTGCGAATGAGATAGTTCTCCCGATAATTATAATGTCCTACATGGCTCAGGGGAGTATTACAGAGCTTTCTTTGCCGCAGATGAGTGCGCTGTTCACCGAAAACGGCTGGACATGGGTAACTGCGGGCAGCGTTATACTGTTTTCGCTGATGCACTGGCCCTGCTCTACCACTATCCTTACAGTGAAAAAGGAGGCGGGCGGCTGGAGGTGGGCTGTCGCATCGGCAGTGATACCGACACTGGTCGGTCTGATAGTATGCTTTCTGTTCTCAAATATCGCAGGAATGTTCGTCTGAGGCACTTCTGAGAAACAACACTCCCCGAGGGAAGAAAGTTCCTTCGGGGAGCTTGATATTATTTTTGAACTGCGTAGCAGTCGAAGCTTTTCAGCACCTTTGTGCGGGAGATTATCTGTATTATAATACAGCCGCATACCACACCGAATGCCCCTTGCAGAGCGTTTCCTGGGACGCTTGCGGCTGCTCCCTCAAAGCTTTTGCCGAGGAGGAGTGCGGCGTACAGATAGTAGCCGCCTATCATTATAAGCTCGCCTGTCACAGCGCCTGTTATATAGCCTGCGGCGAGCAGCTTTTCATTCTTTTTTATCATTGAATGTGCGATAAGCGAAGCGGCTACTGCTATAAGTCCCTTGATGACAAATGTTCCGGGGATGTAGTGCGCATAGCCTGTAAACAGGTCGGCCAGTGCTGAGCCTATACCGCCCGCAGCAAATCCGTAGACAGGCCCGAGTATCCACGCCCCGACAAGGATAAAGCAGTCTCCGAAGTTTACATATCCGTTAAGCGGCGAGGGTATCTGTATCAACATAGTGGATACGCATATAAGTGCCGCAAACATCGCTGCAACGCACAGTCTGATAAGCTTGTTGTTTTTTGTTGTTTTCATCGTGTCACTTCCTTTTTTTACATTATAGCACGTTTTGGTGATATCTCAATGCTCAGAATAATGTTAAATGATAAGACCAGTTTCCGCTTTTCTGCTGAGGGCATGATATCATTCATCATGCTAATAATAAGTTGACAAACCGTTCTGATTGGTTTATACTTTACTGTAATGATAATTATATGGGGTCGGAGCAATAACTGACGGTTTCAAGGAGCAGAAAATGGACATAAAGACCGATACAACTCAG
>JAFSHE010000006.1 GCA_017440445.1 Oscillospiraceae bacterium
CCATTTCGGGCGAATCGTTCTGTAACACCTGCGAAATATCCTTACAAGCCAGCCGCATCATTTCGCCGATACACCTGAACCCGCTGCTCTCAAGCTCATGCTTCGCATATTCATCAGACTTTGACACGATATCAAGATAATATGTACCCTTGTCCAGCATTTCAAAAGCTTGTGCAAGATCTGCAAGCTCTTTTGTATAAAAGAACAATCTCTCTGCCTTGAATTCATGTCTGATGATAAGCAGAGAGCGTTCTGTTTCTATAGTATCGCTTACTCCCTCAAACGTCGTCAGCGGCTCAAAACAGTTTGTCAGCAGCTCACCGTCCTGCGACTTTATTCTTCTGATAGAGAGATTCAATTCTTCTGCATTCATATTATCGCCTTAAAGATCGGAAACTATCATTTCGCAATGCGAGAGATCGCCAAGCTCCATTACCATAGCACCCCACGCAAGACCCGAGCCGAATGCGGAAAGGCAGCACTTATAGCTGTCTGCTGTCAGCTTATCGCTGAGATTGTGGATAGTAACCAACGGGATCGAGGAGCCACTGGGATTGCCGTAGTTTTCAACCAGATTCATCGGCATCTTTTCAAATGGGATATTGCACTTCTCTGCAAGCTTCTGCAGCATAAACTTGTTAGGCTGGTGGAAAAGATAATAATCCACGTCCTCAACACTCAGGCCGCACTCGCCGAGAGCATGCCCGATCATCGGGGGCACTTCTACCTGCACGAAATTGAACACCGCACTTCCGTCCATATGCATATTATCAAGACATCTGTAATTGCCGTCACCTGTATTTTCCATGACACAGGTCTTTTCGCTTGAAGGCATACGGAAGCCGCCTGCAGGAATGATAAGTGCATCTCCGCGCGAGCCATCGGTGTGCATCTCATAATAAATACTGCGATCATCATCGGAATTCTCGATAACAGTCACTGCTGCACCGTCACCGATCAGCGGGTAATCGTTGCGGTCTCTCTTAGATACTTTATGACTGAGTATATCGACATTTATCAGGACTACCTTCTTGTCCATATGCTCAAGAAGCATGAACGCCTGAGAAAGTCCCACCAGAAAGCCGCAGCAGCCCTGCGGTATATCCATGCAGAGCACATCTGTGGAAAGCCCGAGCTTATCATGTACTATATTGCTGATATGAGGAACGAAATGATCGGGGCAGAGAGATACCACTATCACAGCGCCGATATCGTCCTTGCTGAGCCAACCGTTCTCAAGTATATACCTCAAGCCAAAAACCGCAAAATCAGACGCAGCCGAGCTTTCCTTCGAGATACGGTGTTTATCATAGCCCATTACCCTTTTAAGGCGCATGGTCTGCTTTTCGGGGAAATCGTAATTTCCTACCTCGTCATCGAAAAAGCACTCGTTCTGCGGCAGAACGCCCAGCATTGATGTGATCTTTTTTCCGAAAAACTTTGTCTGCATATCAGATATCTCCTCCGTTTTTTCTGATAAGATCGGCAATCGCCTGTGCCGAACAAAAGTTCTCAGGGATTATGTCCAGACCGTCAACGGACACGCCGTACTTCTCGCTGATAATATCAATAAGCGAAATGATATCAAACGAATCAAGCATACCGTCCTCGATAAAGTCCGTGCTATCCTTGAAGTCATATTCAGGTCTGATCTCTGCAAGAATTTCATAAATATCGTTCATACTAATTATCCTCGTTAGCTTTATTGCTTAGCAAAAGTCTGTCAATTTTTCCGTTTGTGTTGCGCGGCAAAAGCTCCATTCTGACAAAAGAAGAGGGAAGCATATATGCCGGAAGCATGTTTTTCATCGCACTGCGGAACCCTGCGACGGTTATATCCTCTTTACTCTCATAGTAAAGAACTATCTCCTTTTTGGAGTAACGATATACCGCGCAGCAGTACTCGACCAGCTTGATATCGTTGATAAGAACATTTTCGATCTCACCAAGCTCTATACGATAGCCCATGTGCTTGATAAGGCTGTCCTTTCGTCCCTTGAACTGAATAAGTCCGTTTTCATCAAGCAGCACTACATCTCCGGTGCGGTAAATAAGCTCGGGGTATGCCTTATTCAGCGGATTCTGAACAAATGCCGCCTGTGTTTTTTCGGGGTTATTGTAATAACCCATAGCAAGCGACGTTCCTCTGACGCACAATTCGCCTTCTTCTCCCACAGCGCAGGCACGCTCCCCGTCAAGAATAAGGATATCCGTATTACGGCAGGGAATTCCGATCGGAAGCGGAAGGCTTTCCTCGGGACGTTCTTTGATTATATGATAAGTACAATCAAGAGTTATTTCGATAGGGC
>JAFSHE010000082.1 GCA_017440445.1 Oscillospiraceae bacterium
CCCTCGAAGAACTTCTCCATGAACTCCTCGTTAGTCTCTGCAACAGCCTCAGCCATCGCTGCACGCAGACCTGCGATACGGTTTTCGGACGCGGGGATCTCTACCTCTGTGGGAACGCCGTTCTTATCATACTTGTATGCTTTCATTGTGAGCAGGTTCATGTATGCTTCAACAGGGCCGTGCTTGTCATAAGGAACAACGATAGGGCAGATGGAGGGTCCGAATGCGATCTTAAGATCGGTATGTACCTTATAGAAATCGGAATTTTCGACCTCCATGCAGGTAACGGCGATCATTCTTGCCTTGTTCTGCTTGCCTGCAAGGTTGTATGCCTTGATAGTACCGGGGCAAACGCTGTCCTTGCCGTTTACGGTGATTATCACGGATTCAGCGGCACGAACGCCCTCGTGCATTCCGCCCACAAAATCAAACTGACCGGGAGCGTCTATAACGTTGATCTTTGTATCTTTCCACACTGCGTTTACAACAGCGGAATTAATGGATATCTTTCTCTTGATCTCCTCAGCGTCAAAGTCGCATACGGTATTACCGTCAGCTGTGTTGCCCATTCTGTCGGTCAGACCGCACTTGAACAGCATTGCTTCTGCAAGGGCTGTCTTACCGCTTTCGCCGTGTCCGGCGAGGACAACGTTTCTGATACTGTCAGCTTTGAATGTTTTCATGGGGTAACCTCCGAACAATTTATTTTTTGCCGCACCGTACAGCGCAGCATAAGAATTAACCAAATGAACAGATTGTATATAATAACTAAAATGCTGATATCTTTGGAAAATGTCTTGTGTATATTATATAGTAAATTTACATAAATTGCAACTGTTTTTGTGGAGTTTTTTTGACGTTAGATGTACAAATGTTGAACTTGCTTTTGTGCAGATTTAACAAACAACATTTTTTGAAAAACGCTTGAATATGGTAATATAATAGTATATAATATATAATAGGGAAAAAGAACAGTAATTCAGCATTGGTAAAGGAGATACTATGAGCGGACAATACCATGAGTTCTGTATAATGCCTGAGCCTCCCGTTTCGGGAAAGCGATATGACGAATATGAGCCGCATAAGTACAGCTACATTATAACCATCCACGATGATGATCTGCTTACCATAGACTACGGCGGCAGTATAGATTTTTTCTGGCATACTACTGATATCAGCGGAAAAGGACTTGCAGCTTACGGCATTACACTTATTTCTCCCGATGCTTCACAAGCTCTTGCCGAGCTGCTCCCTGCGGACGATGCATTTCTTGAGCTGGGAGGATTATTAAAAACAGCAATTTCTCAGAATAAATATGTAATACATTTCGGAATTTAGGAGGACGCCATGACTAACGAAAGCAAGACCCTGTATATCCCCCTGTACGCAAAGGCAATGATGAGCCGCGAGGGCTTTTTAGAGGATAAGACCGCTGAGCAGATAGTCGATAGCTGCGGATATGATTTCGAGGATGTGGATAAATCCCGTAAGCTGGCTATATTCCTCGCTATGAGAGCCTTGCAGTATGACCAGATGACGGAGAAGTTCATTGAAAAGTGCCCAGATTGTATCGTGTTGCATCTGGGCTGCGGTCTGGACAGCCGCTGCAAGCGTGTGAAGATAGGCGCTAAGAAGTGGTATGATATTGACTTCCCTGAGGTAATCGAGCTGCGCCGCAAGTATTTCGAGCCTAATGCCGTATATCGTATGATCTCTTCCTCGGTGACAGATCTGAGCTGGCTGGACGAGATAGATTATCACGGTGAAAATGTGCTGGTCATAGCTGAGGGACTTTCCATGTACCTCACACTGGATGAGATGACTACACTCATAAGTGAGTTCGGCAGACGCTTCAGCAAGACGGCATTCCTGTTTGACGCATATTCTGACGCGGCGGCACGGCTATCCAAGCTGAAAAATCCTGTTAACAAAATGGATGCTCAGATACATTTCTCTATGAGCGATCCTGCGGTTCTGGAATATCGTGTTAAGAATGCGAAGTGCGTTATCAACAAGAGCATAATCCAGAAGCGTTATATCGATAAGCTGAGCGGCGCAATGAAAGCTCGTTATACCTTTATGGGCGGCTTCGGTTCGGGCTTCTACAGAATATATGGCTTCCGTATCAAGGGAGAGAATAAGTGA
>JAFSHE010000083.1 GCA_017440445.1 Oscillospiraceae bacterium
CTGCTGCTTGCTGAGGAGGACGCTTCCGCAGAGCAGTAATTATAAGAATGGGAGTAATTGTATGAACACACCTATCCATGATTTCTTAGAAAAGTACACAAAGAGCGCTCCGCTTCGTCTGCACATGCCCGGACACAACGGAGAGATACCCCATGACATCACCGAGGTGGAGGGCGCAGACAGCCTGTTTGATACCACACCCGAATCAAGCGGCATCATCGCTAAGAGCGAGAAGAATGCTGCGGAGCTTTTCGGCGCTGACCGCACCTGCTATTCCGCAGCAGGCAGCACGCTGTCCATCCAGGCGGCGCTTGCTATCCTTAAGTCGAAGGGCTGCAAGACCATCGCAGCGTCCCGCTATTCCCACAAGAGTCTTATCTCCGCTGCGGCACTGCTGAGAATGAACATCAAATGGCTGTACCCTGAGGAATATCTGCGTGCAGATGTGGACCTCAGCGAGGAGGCACTTAAAGGTGCAGACGCACTGTTTATCACAAATATCGATTACCTCGGCGGCACCTGCCGTATCCCGCAGACAAAGCTGCCCGTTGTGGTGGACAACGCCCACGGCGCATACCTCAGATTTATGGATAAGCAGAAGTTCGGGAACAAGTATCTGCACCCCTCTGAGTTCGGCATCCCGCTGATGAGCGCAGAGTCCGCACACAAGACCCTGCCCGTTATGACAGGCGGTGCGTATCTGCACTTCTACGGCGGCGCTGACCATACACGTGCCAAGGAGCTGATGGCGATGTTCGGCTCCTCCAGCCCCTCCTATCTCATCCTTGAGAGCCTTGATAACTTCAACAGGCAGATAGACGAGCATAAGGATATGGTAAACAATGCCTGCGAGATGGTGAACACTCTTAAGCAGCAGCTCACGGGCTTTGAGATACCCATTCTTGAGAGCGACCCGCTGAGAGTTGTTGTAAACGCATGGGAGTACGGCTATAACGGCTTTAACTACTCCGATAAGCTGCGTGCCAACGGTGTAGAGTGCGAGCTTGTGGACCGCAACCATGTGGTGCTGCTGTTCTCTGCTGCGACCACTCACAAGGATTGCCAGCGTGCGCTTACTGCGATGACGCTCATACCTAAGAAAAAGCCCATCTTCGAGGCAAAATATCCCGTAGTAAAGCCCAAGGCAGCGCTTCCCTTGTATGACGCAGTGTTCATGCCCCAGACCAAGGTTCCCCTTGCGAAGGCTGTCGGCTATGTCTGCGGCGGAATAAAGGCTCCCTGTCCTCCCTGTATCCCCATCGTAATGCCGGGTGAGATAATCAGCGACGAGGCCGCTGAGGCGCTCCGTCTGTATAACGTGAAGGAAGTTTCCGTTATCACAAAAGTCCGCTGATCTTTCCGAAGTACATGTTTCTCAGGCGCAGCCGCATTTTTCCACGCAGATAAAAGCGGATATCGCACATGCCGTTAAGTTGCTGGAAGATGTTTCGGTCAAGGCTGACGAGGGCTTCGCTCTCCGTTGGATAGATAAGAGTGATAAGGCGTGTGCCTTTTCGTGCCGAAATTACAGCGCACCTTGCCGTGCAGTATATCCCTGTGCGGAGCATATACAGCCCGTACAGGATGCAGTACCATGCGCATACGCTGAGCGCTATCCACAGCAGTGAGCGCAGCATTACGGCTTTCCCCGTGATGTAGCACAGGGTCAGCAGGGCGGCAAAGGTCTCTCCCCAGCCAAGCGGCAGGGCGATATGCCCGAAAAGGGCTTTGGGCGGCGGTTTTTGTGCGAAGCTATTCGGCAGCTCTGCTTTCAGCAGGACGGATATGGCACGGCGGAGCTTTTCCTCACGCAGCGGCGGGATGGTAAGTATCCCGAAGCAGTAAACGGGTGCGGCACGGAAAAGCAGCGAGACTGCAGAGCTTTTTATCTGCACTGCGGGCAGGTTATTTCGGACTATCACCTGCTCATATAATGTAAACAGACCACGGCTTATGACGATAAATGAGCGGTCGGCACGTATCGCAAAGCGTGAAAAAGCCATTACATGCCGTATATAGGCGAATACCCACGCAGCGGCAACGAATACCGCTATAACTGCGGTTATCCGTGGGACGGTAAATCTCAGGCTGTCGAGGAGAGCGCTTATTCCCTCGGCGGTGCTGTTTATCGCATTGACTATGCTGTCGTAGTAGTCGCTGCCGAAGATAGTCCCTATGCGGGATATGGCGGCAGAGAATACCACTGCGCCGCTGAATGCACGGGTCTCGGCAAAGGCTCCCAGCAGCACAGAGGTGAACTTCGGTCTGACAGCGTGGCAATTAAGCGACGGCAGAAACGGGATGCTTTCGTTTCTGCGAAGATAAAAGGAAGTTTTTCCCGACAGGGTGAAAAGCGTGACTTTTCTGCCCTTAAGCAGGCGCAGCAACGGAGCTTGTTTTATCTCCGCTGCCACCACTGCGGATATCGGGATATCATAGATTCGGCGGAAAAACAGACCCTTGGTCAGGTGTATTCCGCCATTATCCATTTTTAGTTTGATAAAGAATCGGCGAAGTAGAAAATACAAAATAAATTCCATATTAAGAAGGGTTGGTCATATAATGAAAACAGGCTGTATCATTCTGGCGGGCGGCGCAGGAAAGCGCATGAAGTCCGAGCGTCCCAAGGTCCTTGCGGAGGTGCTGTGCAAGCCAATGCTTGGCTGGGTGCTGGACGCAGCAGAGAAGTTCGGTTTTGATAAAACTGCGGTAGTTACAGGCTACAAGGCAGAGCTTACAGAGGAGTATATCCGCTCCCGTGGGGGAGATATCCTCACCTTTTTACAGAAGGAGCAGAAGGGCACAGGCGACGCAGCAAAGTGCGCAGCGGAGGTGATAGACTCCACCGACTGCGTATGCGTGCTTAACGGAGATGCGCCTTTTATTGACGAGGCGACCCTCAGGACTTCGCTCAAACAGCATATAGACAGCGGTGCGGAGGTAACTGTCATCACTGCTGAGATAGCAGACCCCACAGGCTACGGACGTATCATCCGTGAAAACGGTGGGTTCAAGGCTATACGTGAACAAAAGGATTGTTCCCCCGAGGAGGTAAAAATATCCGAGGTAAACAGCGGCGCATACTGGTTCAGCTCAAAAAAGCTTGCCGAGGCGCTGCCTAAGCTCTCCACCGACAATGCGGCGGGCGAGTATTATCTCACCGACTGCGTGGAGCTTATGGAAAAGCGTGGAGCGTTCATCTCCGAAAATCCCGCAATCGTTCTTGGTGCGAATACCAGAAAGGCTCTCTACGAGCTTAACACCACAGCCCGTCAGATGGTCATAGAGCGTCACATGGAGAACGGCGTAAGCTTTGTTTCACTTGACGGAATAATAATCGGTACAGAGGTAAAGATAGGCTGTGATACCACCATCATGCCGAATACCGTTATCCTCGGAGATACCGAGATAGGCAGCGGCTGCATGATAGGCGCTAACTGCCACCTTGAAAACGTTAAGATAGGCGACAATGTTACCCTCGATAATGTTCAGGCTTATGACTCCACCGTTGAGGAGAATGTAAAGATAGGTCCGTTTGCGCAGCTTCGTCCCGGCACTGTTATCCGTAGGGGCGTTAAGATAGGTAACTTTGTTGAGATAAAGAACTCCGACATCGGAGAGAACACCTGTGCGGCACATCTCACCTACGTTGGTGACAGTGAGGTCGGCAGAGGAGTGAACTTCGGTTGCGGAAGCATCACCGCAAACTATGACGGAATAAACAAGTACCGCACAAAGATAGGAAACCATGCCTTTATCGGCAGTAATACGAACCTTATAGCTCCTGTTGAGATAGGCGATAATGCGACCACCGCAGCGGGCTCTACCGTTACAAAGAACGTTCCCGAAAATGCGCTGTTCGTTGAGCGAGGCACTACCCGAGTAAAGGAGAACTGGGAGAAGAATTTCAAGCGCAAGAAGAAATAACAGTATTTCTTATGGTAATAATGAAAAGGATGGGTGAAATATGATAAACGAACAGAACTGCTCCATGCTGTGTGATTTCTACCAGCTTACTATGGGCAACGGCTATTTCAAAACGAAACATGCCGACAGGACAGCGTATTTTGATATGTTCTTCCGCCGTGTCCCCGACGGGGGCGGCTTCGCCGTGTGTGCGGGTCTGGAGCAGGTGGTTCGGTATATACAGAGCCTGCACTTCACTGAGGAGGATATACAGTTCCTGCGCAGCAAGGGCATATTTGACGAGGGCTTTCTCAGCTACCTGAGGGAGTTCAGGTTCACAGGCGATATATGGGCAGTCCCCGAGGGTACTCCCGTATTCCCCAACGAGCCGCTGCTTACCGTCAGAGCGCCCGCCATCCAGGCGCAGCTTATCGAAACTATGGTGCTGCTGCTTGTAAATCACCAGTCACTTATCGCAACCAAGGCAAGCAGGATAGTCAGAGCCGCACAGGGCAGGGCTATCTCGGAGTTCGGCTCCCGCCGTGCTCAGGGTGCAAGCGGTGCGCTCCTCGGCGCAAGGGCTGCATATATCGCAGGCTGTGCGGGAACAGCATGCGTACTCGCTGACGAGCTGTACGGAATTCCTTCCACGGGAACTATGGCTCATTCGTGGGTGCAGATGTTCGACACGGAGCTTGAGGCTTTCGAGGAATACTGCCGCACCTATCCCGACAGTACCACTCTGCTTGTGGATACCTACAACGTGCTTAAAAGCGGAGTTCCCAACGCAATAAAGGCTTTTGACAAGATACTTAAGCCCCTTGGTGCAAGACCCAAGGGAATAAGACTTGACTCGGGCGATATCGCATATCTATCCATCGAGGCAAGAAAGATGCTGGATGCGGCAGGCTATCCCGATTGTAAGATAGTAGCCTCAAACAGCCTTGACGAGCATATAATCTCCGACCTGCTGAAGCAGGGTGCGAAGATAGACCTTTTCGGTGTGGGCGAGCGCCTTATCACCGCAAAGAGCGAGCCTGTTTTCGGCGGAGTTTACAAGCTTGTTGCGACCGAGGAGGACGGACAGATAACTCCCAAGATAAAGATATCCGAGAATGTGGCGAAGATAACAAATCCCCACTACAAGAAGTTATACCGTCTTTACGACAAAAAGAGCGGCAAGGCGATAGCTGACCAGCTTTGCATATACAACGAGGAGATAAACGAAAACGAGCCGCTGACGATATTCGACCCCGACTTCACGTGGAAGAAAAAGAAACTGACGGACTTCACTGTGCGTGAGCTGCAGGTGCCTGTATTCCGCAGCGGAGAGCTTGTGTACGACCTCCCCTCGATAGAGGAGATACGCAGCTACTGCACACAGCAGCTTGATACGCTGTGGGACGAGATAAAGAGATTTGAAAATCCTCACAAATACTATGTGGACCTTTCACAGAAGCTGTGGGATGTTAAGTACGGTCTGCTTGACAGGGAGGGCTGATAATGCTCGAAACGGTAAATGACTTTGGAAGAAAAGTCACCGCCTTATTCAGGGCGGGAGAATACTGTAAATTCGCACCGCCCGAGGAGACACTCGGTGTGATAGATACCTCAGCCGACCGTGACGGAAGCAGGGGCATAGCCTTTCTCTGTGACGAGATAAGGACCAATTTCGATGGCTCAGTTACCCGCACAGGCTACCGCCGTGTGGTTTCCGTCAAGATATTAAAAAGCTACGAAACCACCTTCGATGATGAGCTTGAGATAGATACTCCCGCAGGTGCGGTGAGGATCACCGATTGCTCGCTGAATAAATTCTTTTTAAAGCAGATGATAAACAATCTCTGCCGACTGTACTACACCATGCCCGAGGACAAGCTGACCGAGCTGCACGCTCGTTGCACCGAGGCGGCTATGGCTCACTTTGCGGGGGATATCCCGCAGGTGGAGTACATCCCGCCCGCCGAGGAGACACCGCACGAGGAGCCTCAGCCCGAGCCTGCTCAGCCGACAGAAACAGACGCAGCCCATGCTCCCGCAGAGATTCCCGACGGAAAGATAGTGTGGATATCGGGAAAACGTCCTGTGCCGCAGGTGATTCCCGATGTGGACAGTCTGCCCGAGGATATGTCCAAGGACGAGGCGATGAGCTACCTGCTTGACTCCATAAGCGAGATAAACGGCGAGGACGAGCGCACTCCCGAGGAGATAGAGCGCTATGTTGACGAGGAGCTGGACGCTCTCGCAGAAAGCGCCGCACGCCATGCACTGGAGGAGGCTCACCCGGAGCTTGTAAGTCCACTTGGGCTTACCGTAGAGCCTGAGAGCGATGATGTATATATCAGGGCAAGCCGCCGTCTGCGCCTTTTCTGCGAGGAGGGCAGGCTTACCATGCAGCAGATAGAAGCAGCCGTAAAGGAGAATATGGTCGCCACAGCAGAGATATACACAAGGATATCCGCCGAGGGGCAGATACCGCCTGTGCTTGAGGAGCGCATCGCAGTTATGAAGAATGCCTCGGACGACCTTACCAAGTATTTCGCACTGGGCGAGGATGTGGCGGCGAGAGTGATGTTCTTTATGCTGTATCAGATGCTGTCCTATTCGGACAGGATAGCGGAGCTTCCCGAAACCAAGGAGCGGCTGAATGATTTCTTCCGCCACTACGGTCCTGCGGGAATGGCTCTGTCGCTGCTGGACAGCGGAATTTAGGCTACATAAAGAGGTGATACCATGCCGCCAAGGCTTATTATAGTTATTCCCTGCTACAACGAGCAGGAGGTGCTTCCCGTTACCGCACCGTTGTTTCTGGACAAGCTGTGTGGGCTTATCTCCGCAGGAAAGATAGCGGAAAACAGCCGTGTGATGTTTGTGAATGACGGAAGTAAGGATTCCACATGGGAGATAATACAGCGTCTTTCCAAAGAGGACGAGCATTTTATCGGAATTTCCCAGAGCCGCAACAGGGGGCATCAGAATGCGGTGCTTGCAGGTCTTATGGAGGCAAAGGATATCTGTGATATCACGATAAGCATCGACTGTGACGGTCAGGATGATATAAATGCAATGGACAGGATGGTGGAGGAATACCTCGGCGGCTGTGAGATAGTCTACGGAGTGCGCAGCAGCCGTAAGACGGATACCTTCTTTAAGCGCACTACTGCGCAGGGGTTTTATAAGCTACTGAATGCCATGGGCGCAGAGGTGGTGTATAATCACGCAGACTACCGCCTTGTCAGCAGCAGGGTGCTGAAAGAATTTGAAAACTTCAGGGAAGTAAACCTGTTTCTGCGTGGAATGTTTCCGCTGGTGGGCTTCAAAAGCACCAGCGTTTCCTACGAGCGCAACGAGCGCCTTGCGGGAAAGAGCCACTACCCTCTCAGCAAGATGATGGCTCTCGCCTTTGACGGGATAACCAGTCTTTCCATAAAGCCCATCAAGATGATATTTTCCTTCGGAATATTCGTTGCGATACTCAGCTTCATCGGTGTGATATGGGCGGTGGTGCAGCAGCTTCTGGGACATACCGTCAGCGGCTGGGCTTCAACGGTTTGCATACTCTGCTTTTTCAGCGGAGTGCAGCTTATCTCCATCGGCGTTATCGGTGAGTATATCGGAAAGATATACATGGAGGTAAAGCAAAGGCCGCGCTATATCATCAGCGAGAGGACTTATGAGAGGGAGAACACTGATGAGTGATTTTTCGGTAAATGAGATGCTCTCCATGCAGTCGCAGCTTCAGGATAAATACAAGGACAAATGGGAGGCTATCTCGCCCGAGGCGGGAAAGCACAAGCTGCTGTGGATGGTCGGCGAGATAGGCGAGGTCATAGATATCGTCAAGAAAAACAGCGGCACAAAAGCTACCAATGACAGCGATATCAGAGCGCAGCTTGTCGAGGAAATGGCAGATGTGCTGATGTACTATAACGATGTTCTGCTTTGTTACGGAATAACGGCAGAGGAGCTGAAACAGGCTTATACAGAGAAGTTTGAGAAGAACATGAAAAGATGGTAAAAATAAAATCCCCACAGTTTTCTGTGGGGATATCTTATTCAAAAAAGTGACTCCATCGATAAGCCGAGTTCTGTCGTGTATGACCATCTATCTAGCCCTATTGTCGCCAATAGGATCAAGCCACCTTACAACGGGGCACGCCGAGCAGACGTGTTGCTCCCCGCACCAATCGGTGTTGCATCGGATAGGGTTTACATGGCAGTGCAGTCTCCTGCAC
>JAFSHE010000084.1 GCA_017440445.1 Oscillospiraceae bacterium
AAGCTCCTTTATGCACTTCATAGCGAACAGCGCCGCAACAGCGGGACCCTTATCATCGATAACTCCCCTGCCGTAAAGGATGCCGTCCTTTTCGGTCATCGTGTATGGGTCTGTCGCCCAGTTTTCGGGCTGACAGGGTACAACGTCAAGGTGACAGAGTATGCCGAGAGCCACCTCTGCATTGTCGGGAGCAAGATCAGCACTTCCCGCCACATTCTGACAGCAGGCTGTGGGAAAGCCCATCCCGCCGCAGATATCCAGCATCTTGTCGAGCGCACGCTTAGGCTCTCTGCCAAAGGGTGCGTCCGCCTCTGCCTCTCCCCTTACACTGGGGATGGCGATAAGCTCTGCAAGGGTAGAAAGCATCTCGTCCTTATGTGAATAGATATAATCTTTTATCTTTGCGTTCATTTTTCTCTCCAGTTATTTCTTTTCCTTTAATATATCCGCTATCATCTCTGCGACCTTGTACACATCGCCGCAGCCGAGGGTTATAACAAGATCTCCCGCCTGTGCGTTATCTGCGACATGCTTCGCCACTTCTTCAAAAGTAGGATACCATACACAACCATCGATCTTTTCCGCAAGATCCTTTGAATAGATGTTATAGGTGTTCTTCTCACGGCTGCCCATTATCTCGGTCAGTACTACCTTATCAGCGATGGAAAGCGCCTCGGCAAATTCATCAAGCAGCATTGATGTGCGTGAATAGGTGAACGGCTGATGCACCGCCCACACACGCCTGAAGCTCATCTTCTTTGCGGTTTCAAGGGTAACAGCCACCTCCGCAGGATGATGTGCGTAATCATCCGCAACGGTTATGCCGTTCACCTCTGCGATACGCTCAAAGCGGCGGACAGTGCCGTTATAGGCTTCAAGACCGTCACGCATTGACTCGACAGTAATACCCGCAGAATATGCCGCAGCACATGCCGCAACCGCATTATAGACGTTGTGGATTCCCGGGACATGGATAGTCATTACCCCTAGTGCCTCTCCCTTGTTCATCAGAGTGAACTCGGTGTGGAAATCGCTCACTACACGGATATCCTCCGCATAGAAATCATTCCTGTCCGTCTTTCCGAAGGTGATGACACGTGCATCTGAGCCGCTGTCTTTCACGGCGTCCATAGTATTATCATCATCGCCGTTAGCAATTATCATATCAGTGGTCTTTTTACAGAATTTCGAAAAACTGAGCTTCAGGTTTTCCATGGTCTTGAAATAATCCATGTGGTCTCGGTCGATATTCAGTATTATAGAGATATCAGGGAACAGCTTCAGGAATGTGTCGACAAATTCGCATGCCTCGCATACCATATATTCGCTCTTTCCTGCCCTGCCGCTGCCGCCTATCGCCTTGATCTTACCACCGATAACAGCCGACATATCTATTCCCGCTGCCAGCAGGATATGCGTCAGCATGGAGGATGTAGTAGTCTTTCCGTGAGTTCCCGAAACGCAGAATGCCTTGCTGTACCAGCTTGTAACAAGACCTAAAAGCTCGCTGCGCTCCACGGTCATTACTCCGCTTGCCTTAGCAGCCATAAGCTCGGGATTATCCGCCATGATCGCAGCGGTGTGAACGACAAGGTCTGCGCCCTCTAAATTCTTCGGGTCATGACCGAGGAATACGGGGATACCCATCTTTCTTACTGCGTCAAGGGTGGCAGTTTCGTTATTATCAGAGCCTGTAAGATAATAGCCCTGCGTATGAAGTATCTGTGCCAGCGGATACATTCCGCTGCCGCCTATGCCTATAAAATGAATATGCTTTTTGCCAATAAGGAAGTTCTCCAAATAAAACAGTCCTTTCACGATGTATCAATAAAATTATATACCGACAGGTAAAAAATATGAATATTCCCCGCTGCATTTCCCAAAATAATATTACCGTCAGAGGTAACATAATGAATTAACGGAGGAACACTATGGAAATAAGCGACATCAAGATAAGAAAGACAATGAACGAGGGCAGACTGCGTGCAGTGGTGTCCATAACCATCGACAACGCCATCGCCATCCACGATATAAAGCTCGTGCAGGGTGACGAACGTATGTTCGTAGCCATGCCCAGCCGCCGCGAGGAGAGCGGTATCTTCAGGGATATCATACATCCGATATCCGCAAACATACGGGAAAAGCTGGAGGAGCAGATACTTGATGCCTATAACAGCTATCTCCAGTAAAAATAGCTTTCGGGGCGGCAATATTCCGCCCTTTAAGTTTACATATCAGGGTAACTGTCTTTTATCCGTTCTTTTCAAGGTACAGCTTTGCTTTCAGTATCGCAAGCTGTGTTTTGGAGTCGGGAAGCTCGTTGTTCATCACCATCTCCACAGCCTTATCAAAGGGTACCCTCTCCACATCAAGGAATTCGTCCGTGTCCAGCTTCTGCTCGCCGTAGTGAAGCCCTCTTGCAAGATACATGTGTATCACCTCTCCGCAGTAGGCGGGGGTAGGCACAAGATTTCCAAGGTAGATATACTCGTCACAGGTGCAGCCTGTTTCCTCCTTAAGCTCACGCAGACCACACTCGTAATGGCTTTCGCCCCATTCGAGCTTGCCTGCGGGTATCTCGGTCATTATCTTCTGATGTGGATAACGGAACTGTTTTACAAACAATATCTCACCATTCTCGTTAAGCGGGAGAACACATACTCCGCCGGGGTGCTTTATCACCTCTCGTGTAACTACTGTGCCGTCCTCAAGCTCTGCATGGTCAAGAAACAGCTTTACTACCTTTCCGTCAAATTTCTGTTCGCTGGATATGGTCTTTTCCTCAAGATGCATGTTAATTACCGTCCTTTTCAGTGTTATCTAGTTCGTGGACTTTTCTGAGAGCCTCCTCATCTGAGATCACATTCGGCAGCACTGCGCCGCACTTTTCGGGGGAGTTCTCAATATGCCTTGAAAGCATCGTGACGTATGCATTGTGTGCCGATACACCATCTATGCTATCAAGCAGTAATGTGTGGACGTAACGTCTGGGTCTTTGCTTCAGTATCACGCAGCACAGCAGCATGTACAGACCGTAAAGCACTGCGCCGCCTGCCGTTGCATACATACCGTATCTGAGTCCGGGTGTTTCGTATGTGAACTCTATAACGCTCTCGCCGCCGCTTACACGTACAGCATTAAAGCCTCCGTTCACCTTTTCTATCTCAGCGGGAGAGCCGTTTACACTGGCACTCCAGCCGTTATCAAATGGTACTGTGAATACCACAAGCTCGTCTGACTCGTAGGATGTCTTAGCTGTAAAGCCGCTGTTTGTTACATTGAACTCCGTAACGCCCGCATCCTTACGCTGCTGTGCGTCATTCTTAAAGCGCTCCAGTGAGCTTTCACGCAGATGCTCAGACGAAAGCTCCGTCAGGATGTCATAGTATTTCTCTGCCTGCTCCTCACTCAGCACCACTGCACGGCACATCAGCTTGTCAGGCATAGGAATACTGTCTACGATATCCGCCTTGACATAGTTATCGTATGCAAAGCCCATGGGCAAAGCACACTCGGTGGTGTAGATGTCATATTCTCCCTGAGTATCATAGTATTCGTAAATCTTCAGATCGTCAAGCGCATCGGAGAGCTTTTCCTCATCGTAATTTGAGCGCACCATGAAATACTTTACTCCCGTCAGCGCACGAAGTGCATAACGGTCAAGCTCGGGAGCGGAGTTCACATCCCTTGTTATGTCAAGCGTCTTATACAGATCAAAAGTGGAGCTTGGGATTATGCTTGTAAAGCTCTTTAAGCTGCTCTTATCCCACAGCATGTTTGCATTGTTTATCTCGTCTATCGCCTCGATACGGTAGAATTCGTCCTCGGGGAGATCGAACTCAGCGGATACCACCCTGTTGTAAGCCCCGACATACGGACCGAGTATCCTGCCATAGCCCACGAAATAATATCCAAGTATCATACTGCACACAACGGTGGAGACCATCAGCGTCTGTCCGAAGTGGTACGGATGAGCCTTTCTTCTGTCACGAAGCACAAGCCCCAGCATCACAAGGAACACCACCGCAATTCCTATCTGAACATACACAGCAGGAGCCATGTCCATCAGATTTGGACGGATGATCTCCTCCAGCTTTTCGCCGTTCTCTCCCTCGGGAGTGTACTTTGTGGGATGCAGCAGCACGATAAGCGCCATAACTCCCATGCCGACAGCGCTGAACTTCAGACCGAAGCGAAGCTCCTTGTCCTCGCAGTGCTCCATAGCCCATACCGTTGCCATGCAGCAGATAAGCTCCGGCATGTAGAACCACCGTGTATAGAAGTTGTTGTTGAACATGGTGAACGCCGCATTAAGTCCCGGAACGAACGCCATGACAAGGCACACTGCCAGCAGTGCCTTCGCCCAGTGCTTTTTAGAGCTGCGGAAGAATGCAAATACTCCCGCCATTGAAAACAGCGGCAGATACAGCGCAACGCTTGACCACTTCGCTGCCGCCTCGGTGAACATATTGGTCCTTGCGGGTATCTCGGGCGGGAAGAACATCGCCTCAAGAATAAGTCCGTATCTCTGCTCCCTGCCGTAGAACAGAAAGCTGCTGTCCGTAAGGATATTCGTGGAACGAGGAACATCCAGCACCTGAAAAATAGATGGCACGAACAGTATTCCCGCTATCGCTACTCCCACAACGCTCTCAAAACCAAGGCAGAAGAAATCTCCCACTCGTATCCTGAACTCTGCACTTGTGCAAAGCCTTACAATAAAGTATATCACAAGGAACACGCACTCGCCGATAAAAAAGAAGTAGTTCACGAATGCGTTTATTGCCACTGCCAGTGCAAAAGCGCCACGGCGCTTGTTCACCACGGCCTCCTCCAGTGCAATAAGCAGCAGCGGGAAGAACACTATCGCCTCATGGAAATGATTGAAGAAGATATTATACAGCGAAAATCCCGAAAACGCATACAGCAGTCCGCCTACCAGTGCGCTCTGCGACTTTGACACGAACCGCCTGATATAAATGAACGCAAACAGCGAGGAAAGCGCAAGCTTCAGCGCCAGAAGCGGCGCCATAAGATACTGCGATATACTTACGGGAAACAGCGCAGCAAACCAGAAGAACGGACTTCCGAGGGTATAGAAGCTGTACGAACCGATAAGGTTTGCACCAAGGTCCGTCTGCCAGTTCCAGCCGAAATTTCCCTCCTGCACTGCGCTTATACATATCTTGTAAAAAGGTATCTGCTGTGCGTTGTAGTCGCCGTAGAATATGAAATATCCGCTGTCGATAACAACGAACGGCAGAAGCAGCAATACTGCCATCAGCAGTGCGTAGAAGAACGCCCTGCGGTAATAACTTTTTTCCTGTTTATACATTTCTGATCCTTTTTTCAGCAGATATTCTCTGCTTTATAACTGCCTACGGGGAGACGCATACGCATCTCCCCTTATCTTATTACATTTTCTCGGGTGCCTCCACCTTCAGCAGGGAAAGGACATTACGCAGGGTAGTTCTAGCTGCGTCGCAAAGAGCCAGACGGGACAGCTTTACATCCTTCTCCGCATCCTTGATGGAGCATCCATCGTAGAACTTGTGATATGCCTGTGCAAGCTCTGTTGCATATCTTGTGAGC
>JAFSHE010000085.1 GCA_017440445.1 Oscillospiraceae bacterium
ATTATGAACTTCTGAATTGCGGGATAGCATCCGAACATGGTGATAAGACCAAGCCATGCAAAGGGGAGAAACGGAGTAAGTATCGCCATTATAGGAGTAAAGAACAGGAACAGCAGTGCATATACGATAAAGCCTGCCAGTGAAACAAGATTTCCCTTGATATTAACAAATGCAAGGATAAGTGAATTCTTGAGGATAGCGGGCATTCCGAGGTTCAGCGCTACTATCTGCGGGTAAATGAAGAAGTTCATCATTAGGAAGATGACTTCAGCCGCCATTGTAAGCGCATACATGAACCAGATGCTGTCGTTGTACTCCATGTTGAGAGTGTAGAAGAAGTAGCTGTAAACCGCAAGACAAATAGCGATAACATCCACGATACCGATAACGAGCGATTTTTTGAAGTTCCTCTTGAATGCCTCCCAGAAGTCGTGGAAGATGAACTGCGGGCGCTGAAGATATATATTCCTCATAAGTGTTGTCATAGCGGCCGTTGCAGGACCGAATGTCACGATCGGAATACAGAACAGGAAGTATATCAGATTTATCTTGAACAGCGTCCAGAATTTGTTTGTGAATGCGTCAAAAAAGCGGAAGAAAGTTTTTTTCTGCGGAGCTTTTTTGGAAACTCCCGAGCCGGAATCGTTATAGTTGTTTTTGAATAGACCCATGTGTCAATGATCCTTTCGTAGGGCTGTGTTATGTTTTAAAAATATGTCAGCTTACAGTATAAAGCTCTGCATTATAACACCAATTATCATGATAACTGCCATGATAAGTGCAATTATGCGGAAAGCTGTCATCAGCCTTTGTCTTTTTTTGTCGTTCATTTTTTTCGTATCCTTTCAAAATGTCACGTTACAAAAATAATTATATACCTTTTTGTCGGTAAATGTCAAGGCAATCGTGTGTATATCAGGTGAAATTTCACGAATGAGAATTATTCTTCGCCTGTTTCGTAGGACATATCCTCGCTTTCAGCAAGCTCTTCAATGATGGAGCGGACATCTTCAACGCCTTCTCCTGTCTGAGCGGAGAATTCTATAATCGTGATATCCTCTGCACAGGGAAGCTCTGTAAGAAGCCCCTCTCTGCGCTCAGCCCGCTGCTTTTTTGAGAGCTTGTCTGCCTTTGTCAGTACAACAACGAACGGGATGCCGCTGTCAATAAGGAAATCTACCATCATGATATCATCCTTTGTGGGCGGGTGACGGAAGTCAATAAGCTGAAACACCAGCGCAAGCTGTCTGTCGTCGTTGAGATAACCCTCAATAAGATCGCCCCAGCGCTCCTTTTCGGATTTTGCGACCTTTGCATAACCGTAGCCGGGAAGGTCAACAAAGAATACATCCTCCAGAGAGTAGAAGTTTATCGTAGCTGTTTTTCCTGGGACAGCGCTGACTCTCGCCAGTGATTTGCGGTTGAAAATCTTGTTTATCAGTGAGGATTTTCCCACATTAGAGCGGCCTGCAAATGCGATCTCCGTTTTAGTTGAAGCGGGGATCTGCTTGAAGCTGCCGTAGGATGTGAAAAATTCTGCTTTGTTAAAGTTCATACTTCACCTTTTAATATGTAGGGGCGGAATTACCGCCCCGTGATTTTTAGTTTGCCGAAAGAACAGGAATCTTCTTTTCAACCGTTTTTTCGGGAGTTATCTTCTTTTTCTTGATGCTGCCTGTCTTTTTTGGAGCAACATTAGGCATAACGAGTGCTGCTTCAAGCACAGTAGAGATATCCTCAGCCACAACGAACTTAATGTTCTGCTTTACTACATCGTCAAGCTCGTCAATGTCAGGCTCATTCTCCTTGGGGATGCAAACAGTCTTTACACCTGCTCTGTATGCTGCCATGGTCTTTTCCTTAAGACCGCCGATGGCAAGCACCTTTCCGCGGAGAGTAATCTCACCTGTCATAGCCACATCACGGCGGACAGGAGTTCCGCTGAGTGCGGAAACGAGTGCTGTTGTGAGCGTCACACCCGCAGAAGGACCGTCCTTCGGTACAGCACCTTCAGGAGCATGAACATGTATATCCTTGTTCTTGTAGAACTCGGGGTCGATATTGTACTTTGCTGCAAGCGCTCTTGTGAGGGAAACAGCTATTTTTGCGGATTCCTTCATCACATCGCCGAGGCTTCCTGTAAACTCTGTTTTTCCAGTGCCGTCAAGTACGAGAACCTCCAGCGGGAGCATGGTTCCGCCGACAGATGTCCGTGCAAGACCGTTTACAAGTCCAACCTCGTCCTGTGCCGCAAGGTGTTCGGGGAGATATTTCTTCACACCGAGGAAGTCACCCAGATTCTGTTCGGTCACATTGACCTTTTTCTCGCCTGAAACCAGCTTCTTTGCGGATTTACGGCAGATATCTGCAAGCTTTCTTTCCAGCTTTCTTACGCCCGCTTCACGGGTGTAATGGTCGATAACGGAATAGATAGCCTTGTCGTTCACCTTTACGTTAGAGGACTTCTCGCCATGCTTTGCAAGCTGCTTAGGAAGAAGATGCTTCTTTGCGATGTTGAATTTTTCCTCACGGGTATAGCTGTTAAGCTCGATTACCTCCATTCTGTCAAGCAGAGGAGGGGAAATGGGGTCGAGGGAGTTTGCAGTTGTGATGAACAGTACATCACTGAGGTCAACAGGTATCTCAAGGTAGTGATCTACGAAAGCATTGTTCTGCTCACTGTCGAGTACCTCCAGCATAGCGGAGGAGGGATCACCCTTATAGTCGTTACCCATCTTGTCGATCTCATCGAGAAGAATAACAGGATTCATGCTCTTTGCCTGCTTCAGTGCATTGATAACACGTCCAGGCATAGAGCCAATATATGTCTTTCTGTGACCGCGTATTTCAGCCTCGTCACGAACGCCGCCGAGGGATATTCTCGCATAGTTTCTGCCTAGAGCCTTGGCTATTGAGCGTCCGATGGAGGTCTTACCAACACCGGGAGGACCGTAAAGGCAGATTATCTGTCCCTTGATATCGGGAGCAAGCGCCCTTACAGCGATAGTTTCAGTTATACGCTCCTTTACCTTTTCAAGACCGTAGTGGTCCTTGTCGAGCTGCTTCTGTACTCTGTCAATGTTTATTTTATCCTTGGTCTTTACATTCCATGGAAGCTCCAGTACGGTATCAAGATAACCTCTGATAACACCTGCCTCCTGAGAGGAGTAGGACATTTTTGTCAGCTTTTCGGCCTCGCCTACAAGCTTGTCGGTGGTATCCTCGGGAAGTCCCAGTGCCATAATTCTTTCTATGTAGCGGTCTGCTTCCTCCTGAGGGCTGTCGCCGTCACCAAGCTGACGGGAGATAACACGAAGCTGCTCACGCAGGTAATATTCCCGCTGGTTTTTGTCGACCTGCTCCTTTACCTGCTCCTGAATATCCATTTCGGTCTCGATTATTTCAAGCTCGCTTTTCAGCATGGTGATAAGGAGCTTTATCCTTGCAAGAGTACCGTTTGTTTCCAGCAGAGCCTGCTTGTCATCGACCTTCAGCACAACATTGAATACTACCTTTTCAAACAGCTTTGCGCAGTCCTCCTCAGCTATGATGCTGTCGTAAAGCTCACGGGGCATCTTGGGAGTTACCTGTGCGTAGTCCATGAAGGTGTCCTTAAGCGCACGCACGCATGCGGTCTTTGTATTGTCAGAGAGGGCAGTACCACGGTTTGCAAGCTCCTTTACCTCAAACTGGAAGTAGTCGGAGCGTGAAACTGTCTTTACTCGTTTTGCCCTGTACAGACCCTCTACCAGTACTCTTGTGGAGTTGTCAGGGGTCGTGAGAAGCTGTCTTACTTCTGCAACAACGCCGACCTCGTAGATGTCGGATACCTCCGGGTCAGCGACAGAGGGATCCCTCTGTGCAACCAGGAATATATGTCCACCCTTTTCAACGGCTGCTTTCAGCGCATTTACAGAGCGTTCTCTGCCCACATCGAAATGCAGCACCATCGACGGAAACACAACAAGTCCACGCAGAGATATTGCAGGGAGCAGTTCTGTATTTGTCATTTTCATCTTCCTTTCGTTCTTTCTCTATGTCAATGATCGGTTATTTTTGTTATATCTGTCCGTAAAAGATACGAACATTACTATTATATATCATATCGTAGAATTTTTCAAGTGTTTTATTGACCCATTTTAGCCGCAGTGTGGCATTATCGGAATAACATGGTGAAGATAAAGTAAAGTATCGGCTGATGGAGTACATATATCCATATCGTGTATTTTCCGACAGTTGACAGCCACTTGATATGTGTGTTGTAGAAGAACTTCGGCAGAACCCCTTTTTTTGCATACACTCCGAAGTAGCTTCCTGCGATAAAGACAAACAGCCATGGCAGCAGGGGGAAATAGTCCGAGGACGCAAAATACTGATTATGCAGACCCAGCGGGAAAAGAATTCCCACATCATAGGCCTTTTTAGGGAGATAAAGCTCTACAAGACCGTTGATTCCAAGAA
>JAFSHE010000086.1 GCA_017440445.1 Oscillospiraceae bacterium
ATTAGGAATACTATACCATATAAGTTCGCTGATTATTATATAGAATATAAAAAACAGAAGCTCTGTAACAAATGCAACTTTCTGTCTGCGTATCAATATCAACACAACAATATAACACACCCACATAGCAGGTATAGTTATTAAACTGATATATCCAAGGATACCCAGGTGATTTGTGGCTTCTATACCAAGGGAATACGGCATATTTCCCAAAGCTTCAAAATATCGTGCTATATTACCCTGACGGCTATCCACTTCCTGATTCATAGACATTGAGCCAATAAGCGGAAGGATCAGCAATATCACACCTATACCCGCAACTGCGAGGCCAACAAGATTAAAAATATTCTGTTTAGTATTATTTTTCTTCCAATCCTTGAAAAGATCACATATCATAAAAATTCCAAGTGCGCCTACTATTCCACACATGAAGATATGAGTAACCGAGAGCAGCGCCACAAGAAGCCCATATAATACAGGATGCTTTTTTCTGTCGGGATACAGTATTGCAATAAGGCAGAGTATCAAAGGGATAAGACAATATATACGTGAAATGACCGAATTAAAGAACAAAAAGCCGCCTGAAAAAATAACAGACCCTTTTACGATCAGATTAAACGGCATCTTGTAAGCAATTAACGCCACCGTCACCACCGAGAAGAACCAGCTTATCAACGGTAATATATCCACTGAACATCCCAGCTGAGCAAACGGATATAATATAAAATGCCACAGCGGAGGATGTCCCTCATACTTCATCTGATCGATTATCCCCGCAATATCATTATCTCGTGCGATACACCACGCCTGGCCCTCGTCAAACCATATCTCATGATTTATAGCTCCGATAAAAGTAAGCACTGCATAAACAGCAAGCATCGCCGAACTTATTATCAGAGTTTTTTTTGTCATTTTTTGTTCCATATCATATACTCATTTCATTTATTCAACAAAAACACGCACACGCTGAACATTCGTCACTGCGTGTGCGTCTGATAACGTCAGGCGTTATTTTCCGTTTCTGTTTTAGTTTCGTGATATTCCTTTTCGGTATTTACGTTCCATACAGAATCCTTATCCATGCTGCCACTTATTATTGACCTTGCAGCGTTTATTGCTGTAAGCATGGAATGATCCATATTGTTATAACGGTGCTGACCGTTTCTTCCCACACAGAACATGTTCTCGTAGGAGTCAAGGTAGTCCTTCACCTTATCAAACTGCGCATAAGTACCGAAATAAGCAGGATATGCCTTTTTCACCTTTGTAGTGAAGCTGTCAACTATATTCTCACGCTTAATAACGCCGATCTTTTCAAGCTCCTCAGCGGCAAACTGAATAAACTCCTCGGGGGGCGTGTTCCACATATCGTCGCCCTCGTTGCAGAAGTATTCAAGACCTACCCAGATATGCTTATTCATATCGTCTACCATATAAGGCGACCAGTTGTTGAATATCTGAAGGCGTCCCAGCTTTACGTTACGCTCCTGAATATATATCCAGCAGTCCGGAACATTGTCGTTGATGGTCTTCATTTTGGTCTTGTTCTTTATCTCAAGCTTATCCAGAAGCAGACCTACTGTAATGAAGTCACGGTACGGGAGCTGTACAGCTATCTCATAGATATCCTGCGGAGTTTCAGGAATAGCCTCCACCAGATCCTTTATAGCCATAGAGGAGATAAGATAATCGCAAGCGATATTCTCCTCTTTCCCGAAATCGGGAGAATTTTTGTCTGTATTTCTTACCGTCACAGAAGTAACTCTGCCGCTATCAGAGGTGACCTTTACAACCTCGTACTGCATTTTTAGCTCTGCGCCCTTCTCAGTGCAGATATCAGCCATCTTTTCCCACAACTGTCCTGGACCGTACTTTGGATAATAAAACTCCTCAATAAGTGAGGTCTCCACCTTGCTGTCCTTCTTGCGGAATGGCTTTGACAGCGCAGAGGTTATCACCTTCCACACAGAAAGACCCTTTACACGCTGTGCGCCCCAGTCAGCCGCAATATTGGAGGGATGAACTCCCCACAGCTTCTCGGTATAATCCTCAAAGAACATCTGATACAGCGGCTTACCAAAACGGTTTATGTAGAAGTTTTCAAGAGATGTTTCAGGCAGCTTGTGGAATACACTTCCCAAATAACCAAAGCCTGCTTTTACGGTATTCACAAATCCCATATTGATAAATGTCTGCGGCTTCAGCGAGATGGGATAATCAAAAAAGCGACGACGGAAATATATCCTTGAAACACGGGTACGTGCAAGGAATACATCGTCTATCTTTTCAGGGTCGATGGACGGATCGTCTGAATGGGTATGTGTCCTTCCGAGAATGATATCATCCTTTGAGGGAGAACCCTGCAAAGGCAGAATATCCATCCACATCTTCATTATCTCCTTATCCTTGGAGAAGAAACGATGTCCTCCGATATCTATTCTGTTTCCTTTATATCGGGCAGTACGTGAGATACCGCCGATAAACTCACTCGCCTCAACGATTATAGGGTGGTACTCGCTGCTTTCCTTAAGCAGGGTATATGCGGCGGTAAGTCCCGCAGGACCAGCGCCAATTATCACAACATTCTTCATTTTTAGCCCTTTCCGAATACGAATATTTTACGTCCGACATAATTCCATACAAGGACAAGCCCTGCCACAACGATCTTTGTAAACATATAATGCAGGTGCAGCAGGTATACTCCTGTATACATACCAAGCTCAGTAAGACCAAGGCC
The DNA here is from genome assembly GCA_017440445.1 of Oscillospiraceae bacterium. Next base: position 2,738 of record JAFSHE010000086.1, read on the forward strand.
GATAATTCCTACCAACGTAAATACGATAAAGCCCTTGACACTTTTTCCGTCGCTTTTATTCTCTCCGCTTTTAAATACAAACACCAGCGAAAGTATGTAGTTTGTAATAAGCCCAGCTACGAAACCAAGAGCAGTACACAAAAAGAGCTCCCATGGAGCGCCACCTCTGAATACAAACTCCTTTAACAGAGCCAATACGCCCCAATCGACCAAAAACGAAATTCCTCCTACTATCACATAGCGGATAAACTCCTTAAGCAGAGGAAGATATTTTTTTATCATATCCTTATCCATTATATCCCCTTTTAGATTTATTTACAGATCAACCAAATAAATTATATCACAAAACATTTAAATATGCAACCTTGTGAATGTATTTCCAAAAAATACAAATACGATCTTTATCAATTGACCCTCACAAACCTTGACAGCAACTCATTAACGGAAATCTCTGTAATATTCGCCTCAGCTGCGCCTTTCCCTGACGCCCCGATATAATACTCGCCAAACGAAAACTCAACTGTATCGGGAAGTATGCTCGTATCTGCGCCTTTCAGGTCAGTTGCGACACCTATTCCTGTTCGTTTAAGAAATGCCTCTTTCTTCACCCAGACACGGATAAAATCTTCATCCGTATGGACGATATCTCTTTCCCCTTTGCTGAGGACACGCTCCTTCAGCTCGTCGGATGCACGACGTGTACGACATTCTATGTCCACGCCTATCTCACCGTCTGCGTCGTTACCGATAGCAACGCACACTGCGCCCTTTGTATGGGAAACAGAAAACTGCACTCCTCCACCCTTGACATACGGCTTTCCAAGCACTCCTTTTATAAAGGAAAGCTTATTCTCAGGAATTCCGATGCGCCGTGATATCTCAGACCGCAGGAGAAGCCCCGCAATAAGCGACTGCACCTTGTCAGTCTCAACGGATTTTTTAAAAATCGCCTTACGTCTGCCCGCCGAAACACATGGAAGAAAACCCTCGACCTCGGCAAAGGATAGCCCGTCAGTCTTTATAGCAATGATATCCAAAATTTCCTCCGGATCACAGGATATACCACTTGTCACGGTACATCACAACAGGGATAACAGCATTTTCAGTAAAGGTCTTGTCTGCTGTTTTTACGGTAACTGTACATTCTGCATTATATACGACCTTTGATCCGCCGTAATATTTCGCAAGAGTCTGCTTCATATTATCATCAGGAGTTTTTACCACCTTCATTGTGTATGCCTTTACATCCACAGACTTCACCTTGCCAACCTCTATGCCGTTCTTCTTCATCTCCTCAAGATACAAAGCACCGAACTGCGCACAGAAATCCTCAAGTGACATACCCATGCTCTCGGTCAGAGATGCATCTATATCCTTAAAACACTGAGTCGATACAGCTGACTTCACCGCACCGTAGATATCGCCCTGCTTCATAACAGAACTTACAACAGTCTCCAGCTTTCTTTCAACTGCGGTCCTGTAAACATAATATATGATATTGGAAACGCTGTTCTTTCCCGAATTTACAACGTATGCGTCCTCACCTGCGGTTATCACCTTAGGCTTGCCGCTGAGTGTTCCTACATTCGTGAAGCGTCCGTTTATCTTGCCAGTAGCAGTTGACGTAAAATTGATCGTACCCTTATTTGTAAGGCTCTTGTTCTTGTACTGATACAGAACTCCCGAAACATTCATTTTACCGCCCGTTTCAACGATAAATGTTCCGTTGATATAAAGTCCTCCCTTAGCAGAAACAGTCAGGCTTCCTCCCTCCTCAACAGTAAGAGAGGCGCCTGTGGGAATTATCTCCTTTGTGGATATTGTAACATTTCCTGTTACCACGTAGTCCTTACCCTTCTGCATATCGGTAGACCCATCCCATTCGATATCGGCAGATGCCATGGGATTAGGTGCAATAAGCAGAACATCCTCAGCTGACGCTGTAACAGCACAGCAGAAAATAACAGATGTGCAAAGCAGTGCCGCAAGTATCTTTTTGAACATTTTAAAAGCTCCTTTCAGAATATCATGCCACATTCATTTCATCAGCAGTAACTACATAATACCACTGACCGTCTATATTTGCGTAAAGTCCACTGATAAAAACTGCAATAGTATAAACATCCGTAGACAAGTGGTACTGTGCAGACAGGCTCGCACCGAGCCACATATCCTCATAGAGACTGCCAAACCGCTCATCTATCTCCATCTCGGACGGGAGAAGCAGCTGTACCTCATACTCATAGATGCTTACCCTATCGGGAGCGCCTTCGAGCATGTAAAGATAATCTGCCATCATCTCATCATTCATCGCATCAAGTAACCCGTAATATTCCTCAGACGGAACACCTGTTTTCTTCTCGAATTCCGCAGCCAGTACATCAAATGTTCCCTCAGGAAGGAATGGCACCAGTGTTTCGGAGACCTTGCCACTCATCATAGCCATGGTCATATCTGCTGCTGTATCAGCCGCATATTCTCCGAAACGCTCTGCGAAATCATCGTCACAGAAATCCGCAAGAGTCATTCCGTTGACATCAATTATAAATCCATCATTGAATACTGTATTACGAGGATTACCGCCAAGACGTGCGCCATTATACATGGTCAGCTTACCGTCAAGACGTATCTCCGAACGCTCACCGAGAGCGATCTCTCCGAAGCAGGTAAGACTTCTGTACTCGATAAGCTTTATCTTACCCTTTACATCAAGCTTTGCATCGCTGTCTACTGTAAGATTACCTGCAATATAAAGATATCCTCCCCTTTCAACAGTAAGGGTAGCTCCATCTTCAACAGTAATGTTACAGCCGGAGGGAACTATCAGCTTTTCTGAAAGGACCACATCTTCTGTGATAACATAATCGCCACGTGTCAACGGTGTCGTACCATCCCACACAGTTTCTGTACCCCCAAGGATATCACGGCTGTCTGCGGCGTAGAAATACCATTTTCCGTCAAGACACGCCATATCAAAGCTCTCATCGTATATCTCAAAGTATGAGTCCTGCATAGTGACGCCTACGGAATATGTAACCTCCACAAGCTCGGACATTCCCGCATAATATCTGTCATGAAGTCCGCCTGTTTCCGAAACAGACTCCACCTCCACACACATATCCCTGATAGAGATATCCTTTATCTTTGCACCGTCTGTAATACCACGGTCTTCAATATAATACCCGCTGCATTCGTCCATCAGGAGATCAAGATCATACATATTGATAACTCCATTGGAAAGCTCGTTGTATTCCTTTGCGACAGATTCGGACACTCCATTCGGGAGCATATTATCTACCGCAGAAGCATAATCACCGGTAGTATAAAGGTCAAAATAAAAGCTGCGTAATGTTCTGCTTATCTGAGCCTCATGCTCATAAGCCTCCTCTGCACATGCCGTTGCAGACAGTGCCGCAAAAACTGCAGCACCAATTATGGCAGCTGATATTCTGCAAAATCTTTTGAACATCCTCATTCTCCTTACTTTGATATATCATTCGCATGGAAATGCATCACCGCTGTCCGATTTTCTCGCCATTTTGAACAGCGGACTTTTCTTTGTAACTATCTTATCAATAATTCCCTGCTTAGTACACAGATGCAGGGTTATCTTACCACTTTCTATTTTCGGATGACGGAGTATCCTGTCTGCACCTTCACACTGCTCCCGTGATACTGCAAGAAAACAGAACTTCTCATCCTCGTAGGGAGCGTCGCCGCCCTTTAGCTGCTTGTGCAGCTTGGACCGTGCGACCCTAGCCGTAAAGTGACACCAGTCACCCTCAGGAAGCGCACAGACCTCGTTATGCGGACAAGGCGCCACGATGTGACCACCTTCTGCTATAAGAAGCTCTCTCGCAGCCTTAAGCTGTGAAAAACCTTCAGGAGTGCCAGGCTCTACTATAAGCAGCAGCTTTTCTGTACTTCTCCACAGCTTGAGTACCGCCGCCTTTCTTGCCGATGCTGAAAGCTCATTAAGACAGTAGGAGGACAGCACAAGGTCTGCGCTGTACGGTATATCCCCCGAGGAGATATCTGCTCTTATCCACTGTGCCGATATATCACGTACACGCATAAGCTCCTCTCCGAGGGCTATCATACGTGGCTCACGCTCAAGGCATGTGATATTTTCACACTCCGTCAGCATTTGTGCAGCGTGACTTGCAGCACCCGTACCCGCTCCCACATCAAGTATGGAGTCTATCTCAACATCGGTCTGCTTAAGCGCAAGCTCCAGCGCCTTGCTGACCGCTCCGAAAGTGGCGGGCATACGCACCGCTGCATAAGCAGTCACATCAAGCTCGCCTGATACAAGATTTTTTCCTGTGCCGCTCTCGCTGCGATAGCGGCGGGAGATATCCTCCGCAGCGGCTGTCATTTTTCTTATATCCTGTCCCGAAACCAGCTGCTCTGTCCTGTACCGAAGCTCTGAGGGAAATTCCATCGGTATTCTCCTTAGAAGTAATTGTTTCTTATCTCTTTTGCAGCAAATCTGCCTTCAAGAGCCTGACCATTTACCTTAGGGTGAAGTCCGTCTATGAGGTATCTTCCCTCTCCGCCCTTGATCTCAAACTTCTCGCAGATACCGCTGCCGCTGTAACAATCTACGAGCTGCACAGACATGCCACGGCATATCTTCTTCATGTTCTCAATGACCTTTATATTCTTTTCGTTATGCTCGGGATCAGCAGTCTGTAAGGGAGTCAGCACGAATATACGACAATCAGGGTAATGCTCCTGTATCATCTGTATACACCAGCGCATAGCGCCTGCCTCAGTGAAAGTATCGATATTATCGTTGTTGTCAAGAGTCTTTCCCGCAAGCGCCTGCTCTGCGTCGCCTATACGATATCTGTCATCATTCGTACCCATGGCAAAGGCGAAGATATCAGGAGCAGGATGCTCGCCGCTCTCAACCTCTGCGATGAACTTCTGAATATGTACCACAGCGCAGTTGTTTGCACGCATCTGAAGCTCTGCTATATCATCAGTAGGCTCCCAGCCACCGCTTATACCCGCAAAATCGGGAGAATTATAATCCTGAGTAGTTACTGACTTATCTCCGCACTTTATGGTGCGCTTGTACCATACCGAGCTTCCAACAGCTACGTTATGATGGGATTTAAGCCCCAGCTCTCTGAAAACGTGATACGACCACTGATTACCTGCGGTGATACTGTCACCGTCAACACCAAAATTAAGTTCCTTGAAAATTTCCATATCCATGATAAGCCTCACAAAAATATATTTATACATACTATATTTTAATACAAAACCACTGATTTGTAAAGAGGAAAACCGAATTTTTTTATGTTTTGTCGCAGTAAATATTTTCATCACATTAAAGCGGAAGAAATGATAGAAAAAAACTTGTTTCCACCGTCATTTTTCAGGCGATTTATGCGCATATCTGCGATATATGCAAGAAAAAAGCGAAAGATTTTAATAAAACACTTGCAAAAATCCTGCAAAAGGTGTATTATAGTATATAATACTTGCAAAAATGACATTTTTAATATATACAACAAGAGAGGTTTCAAGCATGAAAGACGATCTTTTGCAGCGCATGTCAGACATGATGCCGGAATTCTCAAAAGGACAGCGGCTTATCGCACGGTATATACTGGAGCATTACGAAAAGGCAGCATACATGACCGCACTGAAACTCGGAAACACTGTAAACGTCAGCGAGTCCACTGTAGTTCGTTTTGCAAACAAGCTGGATTTTGAGGGCTATCCTCAGCTCCAGAGGTCACTTCAGAGCCATATCAAAAACCGTCTGACCTCTATCCAGAGAATGGACGTTACCCGAAACAGAATAGGCGACCTCAGCCCTGTGGAGGGTGTACTTACTCAGGATATCGACAAGATACGCCGCACCATAGAGGCTGTAAGCCCCGAGGCCTTCAACAAGGCCGTGGACGCCATCTGCGGTGCAAAGAACATCTATATCCAGGGAGCGATGAGCTCAGGAATACTCGCTAACTTCATGCACTACTATCTGCGCCTTATCTTCGATAACGTAAGTCATATCGGCGCAGTAGGCACCAACGAGCTGTATCAGCAGATGGTGCATATCGGTGAGGGCGATGTCCTCATCGCAATGAGCTTCCCGAGATACGCAGCAAGCACCATAGAGGCATGCAAATTTGCCCACGAAAGCGGCGCTGCCATCGTTGCGATAACTGACGGTGAAAGCTCGCCTCTCGCACAGTATGCGGACGCTCCGTTGTATGCGTATTCGGATATGGTAGCATTCGTGGACAGTCTGGTAGCTCCGATGAGCCTTATCAATGCGCTTATCGTTGCATGCTCCGACCGTAACCGTGAGAGTGTGGAAAAAAGCTTCAGCAAGCTGGAAAGCCTGTGGGAGCGCACCGAGGTATATAAAAAAGACGTTTAATATAGCAAGAGGGCGGACACATTCTCAATACGGTCCGCCCATTTTTCTGAAAGGAGATACAATGTACGACGCAATAATAGTCGGAGCAGGCGCAGCAGGGATGATGTGCGCAATAACCGCCGCAAGGCTTTGCGTCAAGGTCGCACTCATAGAAAAAAACGACCGTGCAGGTAAAAAGCTTGCCATAACAGGCAAAGGCCGCTGCAACGTCACGAACAACTCCGACAACGAAACAATACTGAAGAACATACCACGCAATCCACGTTTTATGTACAGCGCGCTGTCGCAGTTCTCCTCAGCGGATGTGATGGACTTCTTCGAGGGACTTGGCGTACCCCTCAAGACCGAACGAGGAAACCGTGTGTTTCCTGTTTCCGACAAAGCGGGAGATATCGTATCCGCACTGACAAGGGAACTAAAAAAACTGAATGTAGATATCATCCGTGACAATGTAACCGCTCTGATACTCGAGAACGGCTCCTGCGTGGGAGTAAAGACAAAAAAAACTGAATACCGTGCGGGTGCAGTGGTACTTGCAACAGGCGGAAGATCCTACCCGCTGACAGGATCGGACGGCTTCGGATATACACTTGCAAAACGGGCAGGACACACAATAATTCAGCCCGAGCCATCGCTTTCTGCGATGGAAACAAAGGAGGGATGGGTCGCAGAAGCAGCAGGTCTTGACCTCCGAAACATCTCCATGAAACTGTATGACCGTCAGAAGTGTATCTACGAGGATTTCGGAGAGCTTATGTTCATGGCATACGGAATTTCAGGTCCCACCGTGCTGAGTGCCTCTGCACATATCGATAAAATGGAACATGAGCGCTATTCTGTCAGGATAGATCTTAAACCCGCTCTCAGCGAAAAGCAGCTTGACGCCCGTATACTTCGGGATTTTGCAGAGCGCTCGGGTAGTCGTTTCCGTGACAGCCTGAGAGGTCTTCTCCCCGCACAGCTCGTATCTCCAGTGGTGGAGCTTTCGGGCATCGACCCTGAAAAACGTGTGGATGAAATATCAAAAGCAGAACGAAAAAAGCTGGGAGAAACGCTGAAATCCCTCACGCTGAATATTACAAAATTCCGTCCAATAGATGAGGCGATAATAACCCGTGGCGGAGTGTCCGTCAAGGAGATAAGCCCGAAAACTATGGAATCCAGACTTTGTCCACGGCTTTTCTTTGCAGGGGAGATAATCGACTGCGATGCGTATACAGGCGGATTCAATCTGCAGATAGCATTCTCAACAGGATATGCCGCAGGAATATCTCTGACAATGTAATTTTCCCGAAACATGTACTTTCATCGTATTTTGTCACGATTTTTTTCAAAAAAAGCGTGAAAATTCAGTGAAAACGCAAAAAATCACTTGCAATTTCATTTTCAGTGTGTTATAATGATAAGGTAGGTTGTAATGGGTGTATTATACCCTTTCATACAATTTACAAAAAATAACGGTTGTCTTATCCGCATTGTTATGCGGGTTTCAGGGCATCCATCGGGAGACGGCTTATGTCAGGGACTTATGTATCGGTCGCTATTGACGGCCCGGTAGGGGCAGGCAAAAGCAGTATAGCACGTAACGTAGCAAAAACACTTGGTTATATCTATGTGGATACAGGTGCGCTTTATCGTGCAATAGGTCTTTATTGCCACAGAAAAGGCGTCGATATGAATGACAATGCAGCTGTCATTTCAGTACTTCCCGATACAAAGCCTGAAATACGTCTTATAGACGGCACTCAGCACATCTACCTCAACGGAGAGGATGTGTCGGAGGAGATAAGACTTCCCGAAATATCCATGGCTGCATCTGCAGTATCGGCAGTACCCGAAGTACGGGCTGCCCTGCTTGACCTGCAAAGGAACATGGCAAAGACCAATAACGTCATAATGGATGGACGTGATATCGGCACGGTGGTGCTTCCCAATGCAAGCGTGAAGATCTTCCTCACCGCAAAGCCCGAGATCCGTGCAAAGCGACGCTATGACGAACTTATTGCAAAAGGCGTACAGACTACCTTTGAGGAGGTCCTGGACGACCTTAACAAACGTGACTACAACGACTCGCACCGAGCAGTTGCTCCGCTGAAACAGGCAGAGGATGCAGTACTTGCAGATACCTCTGAGCTTGATTTTGAGCAGTCCTGCAAGCTGGTGTGCGACATAATAAAGGAGAGAGTGTAATGCTATACGCATTCCTCCGCAAGTGTGCAAAGCTGTTCTACGTTATCGTGTACAACATCACGGTGATAGGCAGGGAAAATATTCCCGAAGAAAAGGGCGGCTACATAATTGCAAGCAATCATGTTTCCAACAACGACCCGCCTGTGGTGGGTATAACATTTAAAGGAAAGTACACCTTCATGGCGAAGGAGGAGCTTTTCCACAAAAATCCGATATTCACGTGGCTTATCACTAAGCTTGGCGCTTTCCCTGTAAAGAGAGGCGCAAAGGACGGTGCGCAGGCTATCGAAAAGGCTCTCCAGAGCCTGAAAGAGGGACGTATCTTCGTTATCTTCCCTGAGGGCACACGCTCCAAGGATGGCACGCTCGGTCGTGCGAAAAGCGGTGTTACGCTTATCGCAGCACAGGCCAAGGCTCCTGTCGTTCCAGTGTTCATCAAATACGGAAGGAAGAAATTCCGTCGCCGTGTCATTGTTTCGATAGGCGAAGTGATACCCGCTGAAAAGTTCGATGTGGATATAGAGGACAAGCGAGTGCTGAAGCAGATCAGCGCGACAATTATGGACGAGATCGCAAAGCTTCAGGAGAACGCACCCGATGTTGATTGAAATAGCTGATAAGTCAGGCTTCTGCTTCGGAGTTGAAAGAGCCATCAGGCTCACAGAGGAAGCAGCGCAAAAATACGGCGAGGTATTCACCCTCGGGCCGCTTATCCATAACAGGATAGTTACCGACTCCCTTGAAAAAAAAGGGATCCATATAGCCGATGGGATCGGAGACGCGGCAGGAAAACCGCTGATCATCCGCTCTCACGGAGTAACAGAGGACACTGAAAAAGAAGCACGTGCAGTCTGCTCCGACTGTATCGATGCGACCTGTCCCTTTGTAAAAAAGATACACAACATTGTTTCGGAGCAGCCGACAGATTCGGCGGTGGTGATACTTGGTGACAAGGCTCATCCCGAGGTGATCGGCATAAAAGGTCATACGCAGAGCAAAGCGTTCGTTTGCTCGGATATCGCCCAGATAAACGAGCTGTACCGATCAGGTGCGCTGACGGAAAACGAGGATGTGGCACTCGTCATCCAGACGACCTTCGACCGCGGCAGGTTTCTTGAATATTCCGATGAGATCAGGGAACGATATAGCCGTGTAAAGATATATGACACAATATGCAATGCGACCTCAGAGCGTCAGAAAAACGCTGAGGAGCTTGCAAAGCGGGCTGTACTGATGATAGTCGTCGGAGGAAAAAGCAGCTCAAACACAGGAAAGCTTGCCGAGATATGCGCGCGCCACTGCAAGACCGTGTTCGCAGAAAGCGCAGAGGAGCTTTCCGGGCAGCTTCTGACGGGGCTGCGTTCCGATAGTATTATCGGAATTACGGCGGGAGCGTCAACTCCTGCTTACACTATAAAGGAGGTTCATGACAAGATGAACGAAGAAATCAAAAACACAATCGAAAATGAGGAGGACTTCGCTGCTTTGCTCGAGCAAGATCAGTCTTTTACAAGATTATATAACGGCAAAAGAGTTAAGGCAACTGTTGTCAGCATCAGCAAGAAGGAGGCTGTTGTAGAGGTCGGCGCTAAGCAGACAGGCTACATAGTTCGTGACGAGCTGACTAACGACCCCAACGCTGAGGTTGCTGACGTTGTTAAGGTTGGCGACGTTATCGACGCTATCGTAATCAAGGTAGACGACTCCGTAGGTACAGCAGCTCTCTCCAAGAAGCGTGTTGACGCAGCTCTCGGTATGGAGAAGATCGCAGCTTCCAAGGAAGCTAACGAAACTCTCGAGGGCATTGTTTCAGCAGCAGTTAAGGGCGGCGTTATCGTTATCACTAACGGCACACGTGTATTTATCCCTGCTTCTCAGACAGGCGTTCCCCGCAGCGGCAAGCTTGAGGATCTTGTAAAGAAGACTGTACAGTTCAAGGTTATCGAGATCAACGAGCAGCGCGGCAGAGTTGTTGGCTCTATCAGACAGGCAAACCGTGAGGTTCGCGACGCTGAGAAGGCAAAGTTCTGGGAGTCTATCGAGGTTGGTCAGAAGTTCGAGGGCGAGGTTCGCTCTATCGAGGATTACGGTGTATTTGTTGACATCGGTGCAGTTGATGGTCTGGTA
>JAFSHE010000087.1 GCA_017440445.1 Oscillospiraceae bacterium
ATCTAGACCATCCGCACACCTCGGCGGGCAGGGTGCCCACATTCAAGGGCTACCGTTTTTATATAGATAATCTGATGAGCCCCGAGCCGATCAACCGTGACGCTCTGGAGCAGTTTGACGAAAAGCTTTCGGGTGACGCAGTCACTGCGGAGGATATCATCGAAACAGTGTCTGCCGCACTTGCTGAGATAACCAAGTGTGCAACGTTCTCTACAAATCATGTTTCGCAGTTTTCGGTCATCACCAAGGTGGATGTTATCCCCACGGGAAAGCGCATGTACGTGCTGCTGCTGATAACCTCCAACGGCGAGGTAAAGAACAGGGTCTGCCGTATGGAGTTTGACCTTTCAAACGAGCAGATGGAGTTCTTCACACGGTTCATGAATTCGCATCTTCAGGGTGTAAATCCCACGGACATGACCTCGGAGTACATCGAAACTCTCGCTCAGGCACTGGGAAGCTATATGATGACGCTCTCCCCGCTGCTGTATGCAGTGTGTGAGCTTTCAAGCGAGATGATGCAGAACAGCATAGCGGTAAAGGGCGAGTCCAATCTCCTTAGCTGTCAGGAGTTCCCGATGGTGGATGTTATGAAGTTCTTAGAGAAGAAGAACGAGCTTTCTGCGATACTGGACAACGCATTTTCGGGGATAAACATAAAGTTCGGCGCAGAGGAGGGTACGTTTGCGATATCCAACTCCACATTCGTAAGCGCCAGCTACTACAAGGACGGCAAGCCTGCAGGCACGCTGGGCGTTATCGGACCGATGAGGCTTGATTACCGCAAGGTAATTCCCTATATAGAATATTTCAGCAACAAGGTGACGCAGCTGCTCTCCGAGGAGGAGGAAATACGACAGCTGGCACAGATAGAAAGTGAGGCAGAACAGAACGATGGAGATAAATAAGGACGAAATGACAGAGGAGATCATAGAGGATATCCCCGCAGAGGAGACCGAAACCGCTCCCGAGGCGGAGGTATCCGAGGAGATATCCGCTGAGGACAAGACCGCAGAGGAGCTTGCAGCGGTAAAGGATCAGCTTCTGAGAACAGTTGCGGAGTACGACAACTTCCGCAAGCGTGTGGCAAAGGAGAAGCAGGAGCTTCGCCCCATCATCATCACCGATGTGGTGAAGGAGTTCCTTCCCGTAATGGATAACCTGACCAGAGCGCTTGAGGCAGAGTGCACAGACGCAGCATACAAGCAGGGCGTTCAGATGATAGACGACAGCTTCCTTGAGATACTGAAGAAGCTCGGTGTTGAGGAGATCGAGAGTGATGGCGTTGCATTTGATCCGTCCATGCATCAGGCTGTGCAGCGTGTACAGAGCGAGGAGCTTGAAAGCGGAATGGTAGCTTCCACCTTTGCGAAGGGCTACAGGATAGGCGACAGGGTCATCAGATTTGCGATGGTGGCTGTCGTAGAATAACAGTAAGACCTGCGGCGGATGCCGTATAAATATAACAGGTTAATCAAGAACGGCGAAAGCCGGTGAACATTAGAATGGAGGAATGCTATTATGGCAAAGATCATTGGTATTGACTTAGGTACAACAAATTCCTGCGTATCCGTTATTGAGGGCGGCGAGCCCGTAGTAATCACCAACCCCGAGGGCAGCAGAACGACTCCCTCCGTAGTTGCGTTCACAAAGGACGGTGAGCGTCTTGTAGGTCAGCTTGCAAAGAACCAGGCTGTAACAAATCCTGATAAGACCATCATCTCCATCAAGCGCCACATGGGTTCTGACTACAAGGTAGAGATCGACGGCAAGAAGTACACTCCCCAGGAGATCTCCGCTATGATCCTTCAGAAGCTGAAGGCAGATGCAGAGGCTTACCTCGGTGAGACAGTAACAGAGGCTGTTATCACAGTTCCCGCATACTTCACAGACAGCCAGCGTCAGGCTACAAAGGACGCAGGTCAGATCGCAGGTCTTACCGTTAAGAGAATCATCAACGAGCCCACAGCGGCTGCTCTCGCTTACGGTGTCGACAAGGAAGACGATCAGAAGATCGTAGTATACGACCTCGGCGGCGGTACATTCGACGTTTCCGTTATTGAGATCGGCGACGGCGTTCAGGAGGTTCTTGCAACAGCAGGTAACAACCGTC
>JAFSHE010000088.1 GCA_017440445.1 Oscillospiraceae bacterium
AGGGAGGGTCAAGACCCTCCCCTACGGTGTAACTGCTCGATAAACTGCAATTTGACAGCCGGGTAGAAAAATCACTCTTGCCACAGCTATGACATCCGCAGCATCAAGACTTAAAGAACGATTGGAGGATGCCATGAAATACAAAAGAACATCCAAAGCAGGTTTGTTGATAAGCATAGTTGCGGTGGCTGTATTAGCCGCAGCAGGACTACTGCTGGGAGCCTGTGCCGAAAACACCGCCATAATTGATAGAGCGGAATTTGTTGACAACCGATTCAGTTACAATCTGACTGGTGCCGCCTCTTTCACCGTGAACGATGATAAGTTGTATGCTTCTTTTCTGAATAACCCGGACATCAGAGTATATGACCACAACGGCGTACAAGTCGATACGCTGAATTTCGGTGACGGCTTTCACACAAACCTTTCGTACTACGACGGAAAACTCTATTCTTATACCCATGGTCTCAACGCAAGTTCCATTACGATTTACAATCTGAACACGGACGAGTGTACTGCTTATACCATTGATCCTTCCATATCTGTTCCGCTGGCTATGACTGTACTTGACGGCAGGGTGTATCTTATTTACCGCAGTGACCTTTTCGACCCATACCAACAGAGCGTCAAGTTTAGTGATGAAGATAATTATGTATATATGGGTGAAAAGGCGGTCTCTCTGGATGTTGCGACGTTTGAGACAGAGGAGATCGGCATCAACAACGTTCTGAACCTCAAGCCGTACAGCGAAACAGAGATCCTGTATTATGCATACGACGATATCGGAGGATATTATTTCACTGTCTACAACACCTGGAGCAAGACATTCTCAGAAAAAACCTACAACAATACCACATCCGGCACATTTGCTTTTGACTATAACAAAAGCGCTGACAGCATTGTTTTCTCTGATTTTTCAAACAGAAAACTTGTTTCCGTGAGCATGATGGAACCGGATGCCCAAATCGACTTCATGCACAATGTGGTTGCCGTATCGGGCAATGATGTGCAGTTTTGTAACGGATTCTGTTATGTGCTGGACGGTGTGTCAGGGAATGTACTCAGAACAGAGTATGACGAGGCGGTAAAAAGCAACGAGGAGATCATATTCCGCACACCGGAAATATACTCAGAGACACCTTATGGCTGCGGATACAATATCAATACGCAGATGATAAGCGACGATGAGTTTGCTTTGAACATTCTGGCAGAGGACAGTGATTATGATATATGCATGATGTCGTCAAAGCAGCCGTTCTCCCGCAATATCAGAGAGCAGGGTGCTTTCTACCCGCTGAATGATGTTCCGATGGTTCAGGAATATCTGGACGCTTGCTTCCCCTATCTTAAGGAGGCGGCATTCAACAACGGTGAAATATGGATGATACCCATTGCTGTGGATATTCCGTGTATTCTTTATAATCCGGAAAACTGTGAGAAATACGATATTGTGCTTGATGATGCCGCCACATGGCAGTACCTTTTTGACACGGTAGACAGGCTGTACGGATCAGTCGAACTACGTGATAATTTCCAGCTCAACGGCTATCAGGCGGAGGACGACATCATACATCGCTACAACAGTTACTATGCCTTCCAGGGAGACAGCATCAGCTATAATACACCGCTTTTCAGAGATACCTGTGTTATGCTGAAAAGCAATGATATGGCTTCCGAAAGCCTGCACACACGGATTGCCTCGCCTACTTTTTACGACAATCTATCCGATTATTACGGCGAATATTTATTTGTGCTGACTCCCTAC
>JAFSHE010000089.1 GCA_017440445.1 Oscillospiraceae bacterium
CCTTTTCAAACGAAAGCATGGTGCTGTCGCCATGACCACTGTATATCTTATATTCGCCCTCTATCTCGGCGATCTTCTGAAGTGATCTGCCCATCTCCGCACCGCTTGCGGAATATCCGTCCGTTCTTCCTATCGAGCCGCAGAACAGCGTATCTCCTGCGAAGATAACATCTCCCACAAACAGCATGCAGCAGCCTGCGGTATGCCCGGGAGTTCCCATCGCTCTGAACGTAAGCCCACAGACCGTGAACTCCTCTCCGTCAGCAAAGCTGCGGTCAAGGGATACAGGCTCAAACGGAATGTGCGGCATGAAATCCGCCCAGCTTTTCACTGCGCTTTTAAACATCTCCTCGTCAAGCCTTGCACCTATCACCTCGCAGCCTGTTCGGCGCACAAGCTCAGGTACTCCCGCAAAGTGGTCAAAGTGTCCATGTGTGAGTATTATAGCCCCAAGCGTAAGCTCCTTACTATTAAGGAACATCAGCACCTCAGAGGAGGACGCAGGATCTATCACGACCGCCTGTTTGTCATCACCCTCGATAATATAGCAATTGGTCTGAAGTGCGCCAAGGGGAAATTCGTATATCTTATTCATGTTTTCTCCTTAAAAAAAGACAGATAATACTGTTTTCAGATATCTTTTCTGAAACAAATAATACGGTTTACTTCATCAAAGCCCACCGATAAATGAAATCTGAGGCTGTTTTCATTGGTCAGCTCACAATCGCTTGCAAATTCGCTGCATCCCATATCCTTAGCCCATTTTTCACAGGCACTGACCAATTCTCTTGCGTAACCTTTATTACGGTATTCATCTATGATATATACGCCTTCAAGATACCCTACGGGAGAGGTGCTTGTACCCTCGACATAATCCTTTCTCAGACTGCACTGAGCGAAACCTGTCGGAGTATCCTCCGAATATCTGATAAAACACACCGAATTTCTGCTATTGACGATATTCAGAAAGTCCTTTTCCAACTCGGAAAGCGAAGCACTATCCCACATCTGAATTGCCAATTCCGCTAAAATGCGGATATCCTTTTCTGTTGCTGTTTTTATCAAACAGATCACCTCTGATTGCTTATCACTTTTTGGTCAGCTTTGCCCCGCCCTTGGTTTTATTATAGGACTCCGTCGCATTGAATGCCTCTATCAGCTTCTTTTCCATATCATTAAGCTTCTTCACCTTGCAGGGAATTATCCGCACATACGCTTCCATTCCGTATTTAATATCGGCGTACACATCGCCCTTTCCCTTGCCGCTGAAATGGTTATGCACTCTCTGACAGACATTCACCGATTGCCCGATATAGATGTTATCATAATTCTTGAAACGGTTGAAGTGTACCTTTTTCTCAAATATCATGATAACATAGCAGCCCGAGAAGTCATTATACTTATAGCCTGTCTGATTTCCCTCGCTGTCCTCGGTTATCCAGTTTTCTTCAAACTCGGTATAATGTATAAATTTTCCCGAGCGTATCTTTCTCCTCAGGCGGGAATTTGTTATCTTCCTGCGGTTTCTTATCAGAACAAACAGCAACATCAGAAGCACGAGCGCTCCCGCCACAATGTAGATATGCTGCTGCAAAAGCTGACTGAGCCAAGTAAGATCCATTACTGCTTTCCTGTTCTCTCGACCGAAATAACACCGGGGATCTTCTTAACCTTCTGCATGAGGTTTGTAAGCTGATCCATTCCCGCTATCTCAATGGTGACCATCAGGTTTGCGTTGCCGTTTTTGAGCTGATGTGCATTCATCTCATGAATGGGTATCCTGTAAGAGGCGATCGTCATGGAGATATCTGCGATCATGGCAGTTCTGTCCTCGGTGATGATATCGATAGTCGCACGATATGTGGAATCGTCCACACCTGCCCAGCTTGCCTTGATCCAGCGCTCCTTGTTCTCCTCGCTCTCCATGTTGTTTACTACATTTATGCAATCCTGCTTATGGATGGAAACGCCAAAACCTCGTGTCACAAAGCCTATTACAGGGTCGCCCGGAAGCGGATTACAGCACTGCGCAAACTTTACAAGGCAGTTGTCCACGCCCTCTACGATAATGCCCTTCTTGCGGCTGCGGCGGTTATTCTCGCTGATATCCTCGTACGGAGTTGCATTTGTTATTCCCTGCTCCTTCTGCTGGCGCAGTTGCTCCTCCTTGATACGCTGGATTATCTTTGAAAGAGATACTCCCGCATAGCCTACGGCTGCGTAGAGGTCCTCCACATTACTGAAGCGCTGACGCTGTGCTATGCTCTGAAGAAGCTCAGGATCTAAAGATATTCCGTTACGCTTAAACTCATGCTCAAGCTCTGCCTTTCCACGCTCCACATTCTCCTCACGGCGCTCCTTCTTGAACCAGCTGCGTATCTTAGCCTTTGCCTCGGTGGTCTTGGCGATATCCAGCCAGTTTCTGTTAGGACCGTAATTTGCTGAGCCTGAAGTAAGTATTTCAACTATATCGCCCGTCTTGATGGTATAATCAAAGCTTACCATCCTGCCGCCGACCTTAGCGCCCGTCATCTTATTTCCGACCTGGGTGTGTATCGTATAGGCAAAATCGATGACAGTTGCACCCAGAGGAAGTGCGATAACATCGCCCTTGGGAGTGAACGCAAACACCTCGTCCTGTGCAAGATCGGTCTTGATAGCATCAGCTATCTGCTCCACATCGTCAGCCTCCTGCTGACGCTCAAGAAGCTGTCTTATCCAGTCAAAGCGCTGCTCGCCTGCTGTGCTCTTGTTTATTCCCGCCTTGTATTTCCAGTGCGCCGCAACACCGTACTGTGCGGTGTTGTGCATTTCTACTGTCCTTATCTGCACCTCAAAGGGTATGCCCTCTCTGCCAATTACAGTGGTATGAAGCGACTGATAACGATTAGGCTTGGGAGTTGCGATATAGTCCTTGAATCTGTAAGGAATAGGACGGAACATATCATGTATAACACCCAGAACATTATAACATTCAATTACCGACTGTACGATAACACGCACTGCGTATACATCGTATATCTCATCAAAGCGCTTGTTCTTTACATACACCTTTTTATAGATACTATACGCAGACTTAACTCGTCCCTCAATTATCGGCTCGGGCTTTATATCTGTTATACGCTCGCTGATGCGACGCTTTATCGTATCGATAAAGCTGTCACGCTCATCCTTATGAAGCTCCAGCTGACGCTCTATCTCCTTGCAGCCATAGGGGTCAAGATAGTGGATCGCAATATCCTCCATCTCCTCCTTGACATCGCTCATACCAAGTCGGTGTGCGATCGGCGCATAGAAGTTCATAGTTTCAAGAGATGTCTTGCGCTGCTTGTGTGGCGGTCTTGCATCAAGGGTACGCATGTTATGAAGTCTGTCGGCAAGCTTGATGATTATAACTCGGATATCCTTCGACATCGCCATAAGTATCTTACGGATATTCTCAGCCTGCTGCTCCTCCTTGGAATTAAGTGGTACCTGACCGATCTTGGTAACACCATCCACCATCAACGCAACATCGTCGCCGAACTTTTTGCGTATCTCCTCAAGCGGGATATCAGTGTCCTCTACAACATCGTGAAGAAGTGCTGAACATATCGTATCTGTATCCATACAGTAGTCCAGCAGAATAGAAGCCACTGAGATAGGATGTGAAATATACGGATCTCCCGAAGAACGCACCTGCCCCTCGTGAGCATTATTCGCCAGATTATAGGCACGCATGATCTTTTCAAGGTCATACTGCTTTTCACTTGCCTTTATTTTTTCTACAAGTGCGTCAATGGTCTTACACTCCATTGTCTGCTCCCCTTTCCTTTTGCCCGATCAAACCGTAGGCTGTGTTATCTGTGATCTCAGTTGTGCGAGTATACCCTGCGAAAACAGGTCCCGCTTTTCTGTTACGGGAATTATCTGTGCCCGCTCCGCTCCCGCTGACAGGGATATCATCCCCGCCTCGCAGAATGCGTCAAGTGCGATGCGCAACATGCAGTAATTAACGCTGCCGCCGTAAACACACATATCCTCTGCGGACATCCTGTTTCCGCATCTTTTTACCATATCATATATATTCTTCAGCTTTTCCCTGTCGGGAATTACTCTCGGTGCAAGACGGCTGTCGCAGCCCTCACCGCGGACTATCGCCTCATACACCCGCTGTGCTGCAAAGAAGCGGTCCTCATTAAATCCTGACGGACGCACCTCCTGCACCTTCAGGTTTACGGAACGAACACCGTTATATTCGTTTATCTCGGCAGTTGCCATGATATCCACACTGCTGCCGACCTCTGCATGAAAATCCGCAAAGGACATCTGAAAGCTCAGCGCCTTAAGCACCGCTCCGCCTGACTCCACATCAAACGAAACATACTTTCCGTCCTTGAGCGCCCTTTTTCCTCGTACAAGACAGTTTTTCAGCAGAAATACAGGAACTCTGTTACCCTCTCCGAATGGCTCAAGCTTAGAAAGCTCCGATACATTTTCAACAGTAAGCTTGCTGCAATCCGTTTCCATATCTGCGCTTACGCTGTATTCAGGCATTTTGGGATATGTTCTTTCACAATACTCGTAAACTCTGCAGGTAAATTCCGCTATTGACTCCTGTGGAAGTGAAAAACCGCCTGCCTTGGGATGTCCACCGTATTTTGTAAGCAGGTCGGAACATTCCTCCAGCAATCTGTGGATGGAAAAACCGTCTATACCTCTCGCTGAGCCTCTGCCCTCGCCGTTTTCCACGCCGATAACAAACACGGGCTTGCCATAGCGCTCCAGAAGCCGTGTGCCGACTATTCCGATTATTCCATGATTCCAACCCTCGCCCGAAAGGACGATAACACGCTGCGACAATATGGATGGGTCTGCAGCTATCTTCGCATAGGCCTGCTCAAGCACCTCTGCCTCCATACTCCTGCGGTTTGTATTGAGAAGCTCCAGCTCCTCCGCAAGCAGCGATGCCGTTTCGGGAGAATCTGCCAGAAGCAGCCTTACAGCCTTCTCCGCAGAAGCCACACGTCCTGCGGCGTTTATCCTCGGGCAGACAGTATATGCTATCGATGTGGCTGTGACCTTTTCTGGGTCTGTACCTGCACATCTTAACAAACGCTCTATTCCGATATTCTGATTATTTCTTATATTTTCAAGACCTCTGCGTACTATGTAGCGGTTTTCGCCTGTAAGCGGCATAACATCGCCTATCGTACCTATCGCAGCAAGCTCCGCATACTGCTCCAGCACAAATTCCTCATCCTCCTCGAGAGCGCACAGAAGCTTAAGCACCACGCCCGCACCGCAAAGCTCCTTGCAAGGGGAATTGTCATCGGCACGGTGAGGGTCTATCAACGCTGCACAGTCAGGAAGCTCAGAGGACGGCTGATGGTGGTCGGTGATTATAAGCTCCACTCCGTTTTCGTGGATAAATTCCGCTTCCTTTATCGCAGAAATACCATTATCAACTGTAATAATAAGCTCCGTGCCGCTTTCTATGATGCGCTGAAGCGCATCTGTATTCATTCCGTAGCCCTCTGTGCGGTCAGGGATATAGAAATCCACCTCGGCGCCCATCGCCTCAAGATAGCTGTGCAGCATTACAGTAGCTGTAACTCCGTCACAGTCGTAATCTCCGTAGACAGTTATCTTTTTTCCCTCGTCAAGGGCAGAGCGTATCACCTCTACCGCCTGCTCCATATCCCGCAGCAGGAATGGGTCGGAAAGCTCGCTGCATGCGAAATATTCACGTGCACGCTCCATATCATGTATACCACGGCAGGACAGCAGATCTCCAAGAAACTCTCCGAATTGCGCTGTCATCTCCGCATTATTGTTATGTATATCAGGGGTTATCCATTTTTTCATTATATAAAGCTCCGTTTGCTCGGAGACTGATGTATAAATATCCATCAGTCCCGAC
>JAFSHE010000090.1 GCA_017440445.1 Oscillospiraceae bacterium
CCACAGGGCGGAGTACTGCATCAGCTTTGCCTCGGCGGTGTTGGGGGTGATATCCTGCACCATCTTCAGTGTTTTGTCCTGTAACATCGGGCTGAAGAAGCCTATCTGCTCGCCGGAAGCCATTGTAAGATCGTAATACTCAGGGTGCGTGCCTGTGAAGATACGCCCTGTTTTGTCAAAAAAGTGGATCTCATCAACTTCCATTAGGACGGCTATTTCTCTCAGCCTGCTCAGATCATCAAGCAGGGTCTGATCTCGCTCGATAAGGAATGCGATAGCCTCTGCGTTATGCAGGCAGGTGTCGGTATATTCTGCTTTAAGTTCCTTCAGCTCGTTCTGATTTTCTGCCAGTATCTGTTCGATCTGTATAAACATTGCGGAGGCGGTTTCTCTTGCCCGATGCTGTGTATTCAGCGTCTGTATGAGCGAAGCCATAAGCAGTATCACGATCACCATTATAAGGGTGATACCTATAAGATATCTTACGACAAGTTTTTTTATTTTAGGCATTTTTTTCCTCGTTTCTTTTTTGCAGAGATAATTCATACGGTGTACTTTACCTTTTTTTATATACATTGATATTTTAACATATATTTCGTTTCAATTCAATAAAAACTTCATGATTGTAGCAGTTTTCAGCATTTTTGGATGTTTTCCTAAAAAAGTCGGTGTCTTTTTGAAACTTTTAAAAAAAAACTATGACATATAATGATGTACAACAGAGAAAAAGAAACAAATAGTATGTTAAAGACCGACAGCTGTATAAGCTGTCGGTCGATGATATTAAATATCTTCGTATATCAAACGGAAAATATCCTTTTTAACGATGTAAACATCGTGCAGGTCATTTTCGATATAACACAGAAGATCGTCCTTTGCGCCGGACATATATCCCTCGTAATCCCAGCGTGTAAATACCTTTGTAAACTTCGCAAGGGGTCTTGCGTAGATGACAGATCCTGCCTCGGTGGTGCATTTTTTTGCGTATGGCATCAGGTCGTATTGATTTCCGTCCACGATATTGATTATGCTGGGAGTATACTCATACTTTCCTGCGAAAGGCATACCGGTATCGGTGTATTTTGTTTCGAATACCTTTTTCTCAACGGGATACACCTCACCCATATATCCGATCATGATGTATATATCCTCATCAGTGGTGATGAATACATCTCCCTCCAGTGTTCGTATCTTACATTCGGTACCTGCGGGGAAAAGATCGGTTGTACGAATATAGCCGTATTCTCCGGGGAGCTTTCTGTATCTGCGGAAGGTGCTGATATCATCCACATCATCGGTGTATCTTACTATGTCGTAACCGTTGCAGTATTCGTTTATTCTGTCGGTGAAATGCTGCTCAGGAGTTGTATCTTTGTATCGGTCCTCGAATTTAATACGGCTTATAAAGCCTCCTGCCTTTACCAGGTGACCGCCGCCACTGCCTATGTCCGTAGCAAGAAAAGCGGCAAGCTCGTTGGCTGCTATATCAAGGGCGCAGCTTCTTACGGAGAATTTATATCCGCCCTGAGTTTCGTTGAAGATTATGTACACATCAATGCTGTCCACCTGTATAACGAAATCTCCGATAACTCCGAGGATATTCGGATCGCATGGCTCTGAGCGTACGATAGCAGCACGCTGTTCTTCAAGATAGATATTGTTTGATATTGCAAAGCCTGCGGTTTCAAGCTCGGAAATATTGAAGTTTGCGTACTTCAGACGTGTGACCAGCTGCTTGTCGTAGTGCAGGAAGTCTATCATATCTCTGTCCAGAGGATGGCTTATCTCGGAAAGCTGATTGCTGTCCATATATAATCCGTAGTAAAGGGCTGTGGCGATCTCGGTATTGCTGTTTGCATCAAATCCCTCATCCTTAAGCATGGAGTATACTATCGTAGAGCAGCTCACAAGGTGGCTGCGTATCTCGGCCATGCTGTCGGACTGTTTTCCCGTGCTGTGATGGTCTATCATCGCAACGTTGTGCGCATCGAACTTCTGTACATTTCCCTCGCCGTACTGACAGTCTACTGTGAGCAGAAGTTCAGGCTTATCAAGCTCTGTAACGTATTTTATCGGTATATCAAGTTCTGACAGCATAAGCTTCATGTTGCTTTTGGATATTTCATTTCTGCCGCCATAGATGAAGCTTACGTCCTTGCCTAAGCTCTTGAAGTAGCAGTACAGCGCATAACCTGAGCCTACTGCGTCTGCGTCGGGATCATTGTGGGCTTGAATTACTATGTGGTCGTACTTTTCGAGATCGGATAATTTCATGGTAGTCTCCTGTTTAATTGATTTCGATGGTGGGTGAGGTGAGGTCTATCGTCATTACAGGTCGTACACCGTAGCCTTCCAGTCCTGCGCTGTCACTTATAATATCTGAGGTCCAGATGCTGTTTGCTGCAACGTTTACTTCACAGCTGTTATCGGTATTTGCATCACGCAGCCACCAGAAGTGGTCCAGAGTACCGAAGTCATTCACGTACAGCTGATACCAGCCTGACTGGTCCTGGAGCGCTGCTTCATCAGTGGGGTAAGCAAATTTTCTTACATCTGCTTCAACGAGCAGGTCAAGCTCATCCGTTGACAGCAGAAACACCTTATCTTCAGTGATCGTATCGTTTGTTTTTACAGAGGTAGTTAATATCGCAGAAAGTTCTTTGTCAGTAAAGTTTGTCAGAAATCCTTCTTCGGTGTTGTAGCCGTTTTTCATTTCTGACATAGCTTTGACAGATGGCTCCTGGTCCTTATATGTAACGTTTGTCTTGTCGGAGTTGAGCCATGTCCTGAGATTTGACAGCTCCCAGCTGTTGTTTCCTCGCAGGAGCATCTGCTGCTCGCTGCTGAGGTCCTTGGTTGGAATGTTCCAGTAGTATTCTCCGTCAAGGAAATTGAACTTTCCACCCTCGGCCGCATCGAATGCCTTCATAGTGATTATCTTGTCTGATATCACCATAGCCTTTGTGCCGTCGTCCGATATTTTAATTATCCGCCATTCAATGGGCTTGCCGTTATATGTACCCAGTATTACCGTATCTCCAAGCTCTGCAAGTATTTCGGGTACAGATACTTCTGCTGTGCTTGTTGTGGTAGTTGTGCTTGTTGCGGTAGTTGTGGTGGAAGCAGGGGTCGTTGAGGTTTCAGGTGCTGAAGACTCCACATCAGGCAGTTCAATAACAGGCACGGAAACGGGTTCAGAAGATGATTCGGGTTCCTGGTAAGCTGATGTGGTGGTCTCCGTTATGGATGAAGTGCTTCCGCTGGCTGAAAACGCGTCTGTTACGGAAGAAAGATCCGTGTTATTATCACCATCATCAGAAACTATACTGTCAGAGAAATTGCTGTCAGGAACAGATGATGAAGTGTTGTTCTGATTTCCTGAAACGATTATCCAGAATATTATACCTATAATTAAACCCGCTGCAACAGGTAAAGTGATCTTTAATATAAGTGGAAATATGGTTTTCTTTTCAGTTGGTTTGGCTGGTTCGTTCAGAGGTACTTCTTCAGAGGAAGAGGATGACTTTGTATCTGTATCAAGATCCTTTATGCATCTGATTATCTCATCGTAAGCTGCGTTGGTATCGGAGCTTATCCATTGATGAGTCATAAGGAAATACTCCATGGATCTGCTTAGCTGTAC
The DNA here is from genome assembly GCA_017440445.1 of Oscillospiraceae bacterium. Next base: position 3,644 of record JAFSHE010000090.1, read on the forward strand.
TTCCTCCAGCTTGTATACGATGATAGGTATCTTTCTGCTTACTGCACGCTCAATCTCACGCAGAACATGCGGAGAGTCGTTTGACGCCTGCGAAAGAAGCAGCAGCATAGCCTCCGAGGTATCTATGCCATTTATTATTTCTTCAGCATACTCGTGACCTGAGCGAATGTCACGCGGAGCAAGAAAGCATTTGTATCCGCTGTTTTCTATCAGGGTGCAGATCTTTTGCGCATCACCGGCATTCTTTGATGAATGTGAAATAAAAACACGCATTGATATCCTCCTTGTTAAATACTACAACATATCATTATATCACATTTGCGACATCTTTTCAAGACAGGTCAAGCATTTTATAAAAAAATCCCCGACAGGTATAAGTCTGTCGGGGATCTGATGATCATAAGCTGTTAGCAAGCTTCAGTATCTTAAGTGCGTCTATCAGCTGAACAGTTCCGTTTGTGTTGTAGTCTGCCATCAGCAGGTTTACAGCCTTAGCGGTGCCGTTTGCATGTTTAAGAGCAAGCAGTGCGTCACGGAGAGTTACCGTACCATCGTTGTTGGCGTCGCCACGAAGATCGGTAAAATCGGATATCATGACAACATAGTCGCCTGCCTTGTTCATGTTCAGCGGTGAGGATATGCCGTCCGCATTTACTAAAGCAGTATCAGTGAAGTCAAGGCTGGTGCCGACCAGTCTGTAAACATTGGCGTATGCACCTGTATTTTCCTTTCCTACAAAAAGTGAGAAATCCATTGGTGCAGATGTACCGTTTGTACGATACTTGGCATATTCTGTACCTCTGGGAGTTTCAGTGGGTCTTGTCCAGAAGCTGTTAAGTGCCTTTATGCCAAGGTCGTTATCCTTTGCTTCGGCAATATTGTTTCCGTCAATGAACCATTTCTTTTCGCTGTCGGTTACGAATGTAGCCTTGTACTTTCCGTCCTTTATCATCTGCATGATGTACACG
>JAFSHE010000091.1 GCA_017440445.1 Oscillospiraceae bacterium
TACGACTTCACAACAATGGAGCTTGTACAGCTCGACCCTCCCAAGGAGGGCGATACGATAGCTATCTTCGACACCTCCATGGGCGAGATACGTGCTGTACTGTACGAGGAATATGCTCCCAACTATGTGGCAGCATTCATTGACAAAGCAAAGTCAGGTGCCTACGACAATATGGATGTTTACGGCATACAGCGTGATGTATTCCTGCTGACAGGCGGAAAAGAGAACGCTGATAAGATCTACACAGGTCGTGAATCCGACGAGGAACTTATCGCAAACGAATGCAACGTCAACCTCTGGCCCTTCAAGGGTGCGCTGATGGCATACTCCGAAAAGCCCGGATTCAGCGATTCCAGATTCTTCATGATAAACACGGATAGTCAGACCCTCACTCCCGAGGCTATTCAGGAGCTTAAAGACTCTGCCGCCAAGCGTGAGAACGAGGTCGAGCGTGAAAAACTGATGAATCTGTTTGACAAGTTCTACGAGGTAGGCGGTGCTTTCGGTGCTGCGGGAACATATCCCGTATTCGGACAGGCATATACAGGTCTTGATATCATCGAACAGATATGCGCTATCCCCACCGATGACACGGGCAGACCTAACTGGGAGGTAACTATAAACTCCGTTACCATCTCTGAATACACAGCAGAAGAATGACCCTTTGAAAGGAAATTAATATGAAACTCAGAAACAAGATCATCGCCGCTGCGCTTGCGGCATTCTGCCTGTTCAGCACAGGATGCAGCTCCTCGCCTTCTGCTTCGGGTGCGTCAGGAATCGACCCATCTGTTATCGGAACAACAGGCGACGGAAATGTCAACTTCCAGCTTAAGGCAGGAGATAAGATCGCTGAAATAACGATCTCAGGCTACGGAACAATAAAGGCTAAACTTTTCCCTGAAGTTGCGCCTGTGGGTGTTGAGAATTTCATCAAGCTTGCCGAAAAGGGCTACTATGACGGCAAGAACATCCACAGAGTAGTTGCTGACTTCATGCTGCAGGGCGGCTCGCTGAACGGCGACGGCACAGGCGGAGAGGCAGCTGCGGGCGGCGATTTCAGCATAGAGCCTAACTACAACGCACGTCACTTCTACGGTGCGCTCTGCTATGCAAATGCCATGGGCAGAAATACAACACAATTCTATATCGTAAACGCAAAGTCTGCGGAGCTTTTCACTGACGAGGATATTGAAATGATATCCCGGAACGTTGATGTATGCAGAGCATACAGAGATTCATACGATAAAAACGATACGGGTTATCAGTACTGGGACAACATGGCTACCTACTATAATAATCTCACCTCAATGATTGAGAATGCAACAGACGATATCAACAGCAAGTATGAATCCGAGGGCGGCACTCCCTCCCTTGACGGAGGGTACACAGTTTTCGGACAGGTGTACGAGGGCTTTGACGTTATAGACAGCGTTTCCGCATGCAAAGTAAAGACAAACTCAGGCGGTGAGCTTTCCGAGCCTGTTGATACAATAACCATCGAATCCGTAAAAATAACCGAGTATGTCGGCTGATATCCGACACTCCCGAAAGGAGAACAGTATGAAACTGGGACGTATTATTCTTAGCGCAGTTCTGGCGGCAGGATGCTTATTCAGTGCTGCGGGCTGCTCAGGCGCTCCTAAATCCTCTGTCGGTAATGTGGAGGAGCTTAATTTCGTAACAGGCGACAAGCTGGCAGAGATCACGATCGAGGGCTACGGGACTATCAAGGCTAAGCTCTTCCCTGACCTCGCTCCCAACGGCGTTGAAAACTTTATCAAGCTTGCCGAGCAGGGCTACTACGATGGTCTTAAGATCCACCGTGTCCTCCCTGACGCTATGATACAGGGCGGCTCGCTCAATGGTGACGGCACAGGCGGTAAGGCTCTTATCAACGACGATGGCAGCTTTGATATCGAAACAAGCGAGAAGGCACGCAATTTCTACGGCGCTCTCTGCTACGCAAATGACCTCGGCAAGAACACCACTCAGTTCTACATTGTAAACAACAAAAAATCGCAGGATATCACAAAGTATGATATCGAGAAGATACAGGCTACCGCTGCAGAATACACAGCTAAAAAAGCAGAACTGACAGAGGGTACTCCCGATCACAATGCCTGCACATTCAAGGAAAGCTACTACACAAATCTCGCTGCGATGCTCACTTCCGCTGACGAAAAGGTAACTGCAAAGTACAGCGAAACAGGCGGCTATCCCATGTTCGACGGCGGATATACGGTTTTCGGTCAGGTATACGAGGGCTTTGATGTGATTGACGCTATATCCTCCTCTGAGGTGGTAAACAACTCTGTCGGTGAAAAGTCCAAGCCCCTTGTCGATATAATCATCACATCTGTCAAGATAATAGACTATGTGGCTCCAGAGGAAACCGAGGAGGGCGACAAGGA
>JAFSHE010000092.1 GCA_017440445.1 Oscillospiraceae bacterium
AGCTGACGCAAAGGCTGCAGGCGCAGATTACATTGCTGATAATGACACAATCGCTAAGAACCAGGGCGGCTGGATGGACTTCGAGGTTGTTATCGCAACTCCCGACATGATGGGTGTTGTTGGTAGACTCGGTAAGGTTCTCGGTCCGAGAGGTCTTATGCCTAACCCCAAGGCTGGTACAGTTACTCCCGATGTTGGCAAGGCTGTTCAGGAAGCTAAGGCTGGTAAGATCGAGTATCGTCTTGACAAGGCTAACATCATTCACTGCCCCATCGGTAAGGCATCCTTCGGCGTTGAGAAGCTCGAGGAGAACTTCAACGCTCTGATGGAAGCAGTTGCTAAGGCTAAGCCTGCTGCTGCTAAGGGTCAGTATATCAAGAGCTGCACAGTTTCTTCCACAATGGGCCCCGGCGTTAAGGTTAACACATTAAGATTCGGTAACTAATTCCGATAAATACAAATTCGCTCCTCCGTACAAACGGAGGAGCTTTTGTGTTGTCTGTATTTCTGATAAAAACAAGCTCCCCGAAAAACTCGGGGAGCATTCTTTATAGCGACTGTGACTATTAAGCGTTCATGCGCTTCTTGTAGTCCTGCTTGATCTGCTCGAGCGCAGCAGCGTCCTGCTTGCGCTTCTCGCGAGCCTGATCCTGAATAGCCTTGACCTCGTCGATACCTGTAACGATGGTCTGCCATGTCTGCTGGAGAGTCTCTACCTTGATTGAGGAGCCTGCGGACATCGCTGCAATAGCCTTGCTCTGGTTTGCGGTGTTCTGAGCGTTCTTTATCAGCATCTCGTTGGTCTTTTCATCGAGAGCGTTGAGGGACTCAGCCTGGATACGCTGTCTCTTGAGCATGATAGCCTGAGCCAATGCCTGCTTGAATACGGGCATTGTGATGATGAATGCGGAGTTGATCTTTCTGATGAGGTTGAGGTTGGAGTACTCCATGGTCTTGAGCATGGGAACTGTCTGGATAGCAACGTTCTCTGCAACCTTAAGGTCCATTACTCTCTGATCAAGAATCTCTCTCATCTGCTGGAGGTTGGAGAGGTCCATGCGGATAGTACCGTCATCGGGATTCTCTGCTACCTTCTTCTCGTACTCAACGATGAAAGCGTCAAGCTCCTTAACGCCCTGCTCACCTGCCATGATGTACTTTACAAGCTGCTGGTAGTAGCCGAGGTTAGCGTCGTACATGTTGTCGAGCTTAACGTTTGCAGCCTCGATCTCGGTCTCGTACTGCTTGAGCTGTACATAGATCTTGTCGATCTCTGTACCCATTGTGTTGTACTTGTTGAGGATCTTCTCAAGCTTCTTCTGGAGATTTGTGAAGAAGCTGGGCTTCTCGTCCTTCAGCTCGTCAATATCGAACTTGTCCATGATAGCAGCCAGATTCTTCAGCATAACGCCTGTGTCGTTGATCTGGGAGATGCTCATGGAGTTGAGTACCTGGTCGGATGCCTTGGAGATCTCCTCGGCAGCCTCTGCACCGAACTTAACGATGGTGTTTGCATCGTTTACGTTGATGGTGCTTACAAGCTGGTCGATCTCCTTGCTGGTTGCGAGCTGCTGCTTGATCTCCTCGGTCTTTACAACGATGTTGAAGTTCTTAACTTCCTCTATCTGCTTTTCAAGCTTGACAGCTTCGGGGTTCTGAACCACTGTTCCTGTTGCTTCGATCACTGCGTCAGCAGCGGGCTGTACCTGTGCGCCGGGTGTGAACTGTAATCCCATAGTTTTTTATCCTTTCCTGAACAGCTTTCCGAAAAATCCGCTGTTTTTGTCGTCGGAGGGAATTTTTAGCTTCGGAACCTCCGTGTTGTACAGAAATTCATTCATGGTGTGTTCCTCGAATGCCTGATTGTTTACATAGGTCTCGAGGTTTTTGTAGCCTGTGGGTGTGTATATCAGAATATCAAAGCCAAACAGATTGCACAGCACCAGTCTTATGCACTCCTCGATGGTGAAGGTCTCCTCCACAGCGTCGATGTATATCAGCTTCGGTATCTGTTTTGTGAAGTCAAAGCTCTGTAACAGCTTAAGCATGTCCTTGGACATATTAAGACCAAAATGCAGTATACTGCACATCAGGTCATCGCCTTCGAGCTTCAGGAAACCGCTGTCTGCCGCCTCCTGGAATTTGTAGAAGATAAAATCCTGTATCCTGTCGGGCAGGTAGCTGTATTTATTCAGATTGGAGCTTTTCAGCTTTTCGGTGTCTATCTCGCCGTTGCGGTAGAATTGACGATATACTGAAAGATCAAGACTTCCGTCAGGAGCAGGCTTGTTCTCCTTGATAAACAGTAAGGTATCTGGAGTAAGCTTGTTGCGGACCTCGTCCCAGTATGCGTTAAGGTTACCGTTCTGAACGCCGCTTATCTTGGCGAAGATATTCGGCACGCTTACAAGGTTTCCGTTTACCGCAAAGCCCGTTCTGAACTTGGACTCCTGGTTCCATAGTATCCCTATCTCCTCGAAGGTGGTCTTAAGCGTAACCGTCTGGGAGTTGGGGAACTGGAAGCTGCGGAATATTCCCGCATCGCCGTTGTACAGCATCTGGTCAAGCTCTCTCTCAGCGGAGTAGGCAACTGTCGCCATCTTCACCTTGATGGGCTTGTCAGGGAACTTTCCGCTCTCCTTCGTCTGAGGAAGCTGGAATATCTGCATGCGGTTGTTGAGGTTTTTATCCACCGTAAGGTCAAGATTGTTCTTGTTTGGCGTGATGTAGATGACATCAAATCCGCAGCGTGACATGAAATTAAGGAAGTAAAGCTCCGACTGGGAGATATCACCGTAATACAGAATAACGGGGATATCCTCGTACTGTACGGCGTATTTGCGCCCCTGTGTACAGCGGTAGAGCCATGTTACAAACTTGTTTCCGAAGTTTATCACAACGGTGGGGTTGCCTGTGTAAAGCTCGCTCAGCATCTCCCGAAGTGCCTTCTGTGCGAGGGCTGTCCTTACGGGGTCGCCGTTAAGCTTTATCAGCAGAGCGAGTGCGTCGATGGTCTCCTTGACGTTGCCACGGGGGATGTTTCCAAGCGCCTTGACTTCCTCTGCGTTGGGGTTGTCAAGCGTCTTTTCGATGAAGACGAGCTGCTTTTTAAGTCCCGAAAAGCTCTCCTTGAACTGGAGCAGCATGTTTGTGTACACAGCCTCCTCATCGTAGCCGATAAGCGCTGCGCAGTATACGGGTATCTCGCAGCCCTCTGTGTAAACTCCGCCGCTTTTTATCACCCTGTCCTTGTGGGAAACGATGAAGTCCTGAAAAACTCCTGCGGCTGTTGTGTCGTGCCTTACGACGGAGCCATCATATTTCTCTGCGGCAGCACGCATATCGGAGAGCTGCTGCTCACGGCTGAGGTCCAGTTTTTCGAAATCGATCTGTATCCGCATGTTTTTCGGGCCTGTGATATTGGTCACCTTATCACGGTGAGGGAACTTCAGAAAATCGCTGTCCTCTCCGTAGGAAACATAGGTTATCTCTACTCCTGCAAGCTGCATCATATACAGGAAATACAGCTCTCTGAGCGTTGCAGCGCCTATGTACAGCAGCTTCTGCGGTTTAGCTGTAAGATATTTTATCAGCCAGCACAGCACAACGAAGTAGGTGTTCTTCTTGTTTGCTCCGCAGTTTTGAATAGCTTCTGCAAGCACCGCTGAAACAGCAGCGCTGTCAATGCTTATACGCTGAGCGTTCAGCCAGCTGTCAAGACCCTGCTTTACTGCGCCTGCATCCTCAAGGTCTGCTGCGGTGTACGCTGAGGCAGAGGTGATCTCAGTTGTGGATGCCATCGGCAGCTTCTGCTGAAAGAACAGTCCGTTTTTCTGCACCGCAACAAAGCTGTCTATCAGAAAGCTGCGGAACACATCGGAGTTTTCATATCCGACATATCTATTGAATTCTGCCATGTTTTCAGACCATTCCTTCCGAGTATTTTTGCGAGTTTTTCATCAGTCAGTTACCTCGATACCGTAGTTGTTGCAGAGCTTTACAAGTCCGTCACGGAAGCCCGCACCGACTGCGGATACCTTCCATTCACCCTTGTACAGATAGAATTCCATAGCCACTACGGTAAGCTCGGCGCTTAGACCGAACATCGTGTAGGTTATTTTTTCGGTGCCGCCTGAGCTGATGGTTATTTTTGGCGACCTGACACGTGAGAAGTTGCGTCCTGCGCCGCCCTCGTATATCGAGTAGGCGAGGGTCATCCTCTGCACACGGTAGTCTACCTTGTCAAAATCTATTTCGAGATGCCCGTCAGCGGGGTAGTATCGGACGCTGTCGTTTTCTGCGGCCTCGTTTCCGAAGAATACAAGGTCCCTCTGTCCCACTGCTTTTTCGTTGCTGTCAAGCAGGAAAACGTAGGGGTCTATCTCCATGCCGCCCATATCTGCGGCGCTGAAATGTATCTCACAGTGATTTCCTGTGTACTGATACAGTGAGATACGCTGACCCTTGCGTACATCAAGCACAGGCATATCGTAGAGCGGTGCGGGAGAGTTTACCGTGATAACATCCGCAGGAGTAGCGGGTGGGGGAGGAGCGGTCTGTACGCTTGCCGTTACCTCTTTAGCCTCATATAACAGCTTATCCGTTACCTGCTGAGCGTCTGCCGATGGTCTGCCGCTGACATATATCCTGCGTTTAAAGAGTGACTTTATCAGCACCTCCGCATAGAGATAGGTCATGGAATTAAGACCGCCGACGGTTATCGTTATCTCGTTCATTCCCGCTGTAAGCTTCGTGGGGCTGAAGCTCAGTCCTGCGGTGGAGCACTCTATCTCTGCCGCCGCAGGGACGTTTACCTTCAGCTTGTATGTATTGGTCTTATCTGAGGCGAAGCTGCCGAGGTTTATCGTTTTCGGGAAATCAAACGGCATATCCTCTGCACCGAAGCCCGAGCAGGAGCCGAGAAGCTCCACATCCCGTACCTCTGTATGTGCATGGGAAACGATGGCATTCTCCGAGGGGTCGCCCTCGGTAAGCTCCACACGCAGCCCCTCGATAACAGCACCCGAAGCGGTTATCTCGATAACGCTGCCTCGTTTTGCCCAGATGGTGGTATTGCTTCCGACAAGTCGGAGCGGCTTTGTTATGTATACGGGTCCCTCATACTCGCCCGAGGGAAGCACAGCAGTGCCGCCCGACGGGGTACGGGAAAGTATATCGTTTATTGATTCAGCCATAGCCGCCGACCTCCGTGTTACATTTCATTGATTATCAGACATTTACTCCGTATGCTCTGCACAGAGCCTCAAGTCCGCCCTGATATCCCGCAGCAACTGCGTTGAACTTCCAGTCGCCGTTGTAGCGGTAGATCTCGCATACTACCAGTGCTGTTTCGATGGAGAATTCCTCAACAAGGTCGAAGCGGAGAGTTTCCTCACCGTTTACATCGTCGGGATTATCTATCTTCACAACTCTTACGTAGGAGTTGGATACCTGACCGAAGTTCTGATTCTTTGCCTGTGCGTCGAAGATGGTTACTGTTACAGCGATCTTATCGATCTCAGGGGGGATCTTTGTGAAGTCGATGATGATAGCTTCGTCATCGCCGTCGCCCTCGCCTGTGCGGTTATCGCCTGTGTGAACTACCGCTCCATCACGGGCGGAGAGGTTATTGTAGAATACGAAGTCCTCATCCCTTAATACTTTTCCGTTTGCGCCAAGCAGGAACACGCATGCGTCCAGGTCGAAATCTGCGCCGCCGTCATAGCGGTTTGTGTCCCATCCGAGACCTATTCTTGCCATTGTAACAGACTTGTCGAGACTTACTCTCTGACCTTTTGAAAGATTTACGGGCATTTTTTTGTCCTCCTATATTGTGTGTTTGTTATATTATCCCCTGCGGACATAAGCCCGCAGGGAGATAGTCCGGAATTACTTCTTGCTTACCGCCTTTGCGATAGCCTTTCTGATAAGATCCACGGGGATGATGGTGATAGCCATTCCGAGGATGAGCAGCCACTCAGAAACTACCAGACCGTAACCGCCGAGGATAGAGCCGCCCACATAAGCCATGATCACCTGTACAACAGCGATGATGCCGAATACGATAAGGAAGCCCTTGTTCTTTGCGATGTTGTCGAAGATATTGATCTTCTCTGTTCTTGCGTTGAATGCGTTGAACACAGCGATGAAGATGAAGAATGCAAAGTATGCTGTGTGGAGGTACGCATGAGGCTCAAGGTCGCCGCTGCCCATTCTGATAACGCCCATTTCCTCAAGCCAGTTTGCGCCGAGCAGCATAAACAGGGAGAGGATGAATGTCCAGCCTGCGCCTGTAGCAATCTGGCTCATCATGTTTTTGCTTACGATAGGCTCGGAGCGGTGCTTGGGCTTCTCCTTCATATA
>JAFSHE010000002.1 GCA_017440445.1 Oscillospiraceae bacterium
ACCGCCGCTGCGAGTATCAGCACTCCCGCACGGGACAGCGCCTCCGCTCCCTTTGCCGCTGAATAGACCGCAAATCCCGCAAGCAGTATAAGAAGCACCGCACCTGACATTCCTCCAAGCAGCGTGCGCTGTGCGAACTCCGCAGTGTAGAACAGTGTTCGCACAGCAAACAGCAACAGTAAAAGCGCTCCCGTAATACCTGCAACTACTCCCGCAGCACAGTTTTTATTCGCTATCGCAGAATAGAACGAAGCTCCTCTGAGCGAATACACAAGAACGGGCAGTGCAAGCAGAAAACGTATAAGCTCTGCCGCCACAAGTGCCGCAAGTCCCGTTCCGCTTAGGTCGCCGCCGTAGGGAAACACTATCTCAGCCGATAATCCTGACAGCAGCAGCACGCAAAACAACTGTGAACGACTTATCATATCCGCACCATCCCTTACAGCTCCGCTCCGTTAAGGCTCTGCACCGTTACATCGCCCTTTGCCATGCGCTTCCAGCCCGCACGTACCAGCATATCACGTCCCGCTTTCGCAGAAAAAGGAGATATCGGCGCCATATAGGGAGTTCCGTAGGTGTTTAAGGAACACATCTTCACGACCACCGCTCCCGCCGTAAGGAACAATCCGAACAGCCCGAAAACTCCTCCTGCTATGATATACAGAAATCTCAGTATCACTGTTTTTTCATACATCGCAGGAACTACAAAGCTACAAAGCCCCGACAGCGCCACTACAAGCACCATCGGCGCTCCCACAAGCCCTGCGTTTACCGTTATATCTCCGATAACAAGACCCCCGACCACGCCTATCGCATGACCGACAGGTCGGGGAAGTCTTATCCCCGCCTCACGGAGTATCTCGTACATAAAGTGTATGAAAAGACACTCCACCATCAGCGAGAATGGCGCTGTCTGCTCCGCCGCTGCAAGATTAAGTATCAGCGAGGAGGGCAGCATCTCGGGATTGAAGGAGGCTATCGCCACATAAGCTCCCGGCAAGAAAAGCGTGATGAAATATGCGGCAAGCCGCACTATACGTATAAACAGCGTGTAAAACGGCTTCTGCGTGTAATCGTCGAGTGTCTGAAAGCTCTCAATAAACAGGTACGGCACTACAAGTGCAAAGGGAGTTCCGTCAACAAGCACGCCCACCCTGCCCTCGTACAGCTTCGCTGCGAAGCTGTCGGGGCGCTCGCAGGTGCCGCACTCAGAGAAGAACCAACCTCCCTTACCCTCAAGATAAGGCTGGATATACCCGCTTTCAAGAATGGTGTTCAGTTCAACAGACTTCAGGCGTTTTTTTACGTTTTCAAGAAGTCTCGGTGATACCTTATCGCTGATGTAGCATACGCAGACATCAGTGTTGCTGCGCTTGCCTATCTGCATCATCTCGAAAACAAGCGTGGGTGACTTTATCCTGCGGCGCACCATACCCATGTTGGTACGGATGACCTCCACAAAGCCCTCACGGGAGCCACGCATGTTGTTTTCAGAAGATGGCTCGTCTATCCCTCGTGTGGGAAAGCCTTGTACGCCTATTCCGATGCATCTGTCGCTGCCGTTGGTGATTATTATCGCAAAGCCCGCCTGAAGCTTCATGCACAGGTCGCCTAAATTCTTCACATCAAGCTGAGCCGCCGCTATCAGATACTCGTTGAAGAACTTGTCCACAAGCTCCTCGGGCGGGATGAGCTGTTTATCCTGTATATCGTTCAGCTTTTCAAAGGATATCGTGGCGAGATTCACAGCCCCTGCTATTCCCTCGCAGGTAACGACTGCGATATCGTTTCCGCAGACACGTCCGCGCTTTACCACCACATCGGCGGATTTATTGGTTATCGTCATGATATTGCTGATATTCCGCTCAAGACTTTTATCTATCGGTGTATCAAGCGGAATTGGTGTGTGTACATTTTCCAATCAGATCTTCTCCCCTTTATGTTCTTAGGGATATCATTTCCGCAGAGGTTGGAAATATACATTATTTGCCTTGACAATCGTCTGCAAAAGATATATAATATAGTTAAGCTGAGGTGCGAGCATGCTTTCACCGAAGCGACACCGTATCAACTGACGCGAAAATATTTTGACGCGAAAGGCAACATTATCATAGTATTTCTGCCGCCCTTTTTCGGGGTGGTATATTTCGATATGTGTATGCGCCTTTTAGCAAGGGCGCATTTTTTGTGCCCGAAACAGAGAGGAGGCTCAATGCTTACAGAACTTATCAATAAGCTATGGCAGGAGCATGACCTTACGGACGAGGAGCTTTACACGCTCATCTCCCGCCGCACGGACGAGGCTGCCTTACTTCTTGCGGAGAAAGCAGCGGAAGTGCGCAACAAGGTCTACGGAAAGACAGTTTTCATGCGTGGACTTATAGAGTTTTCCTCGGTGTGTAAAAATGACTGCCTGTACTGCGGACTTCGCAGAAGCAACTGCCATGCGGAGCGATACAGGCTGACAAAGGAGGACATCCTCTCCTGCGCAGAGGAGGGATATTCCCTCGGTTTCCGCACCTTTGTGCTTCAGAGCGGCGAGGACGGGTACTTCACGGATGAATGGCTGTGTGAAACAGTTTCAGCGCTGAAACAGGGATATCCCGAGTGCGCTGTTACGCTTTCATTGGGAGAGCGCTCCCGTGAAAGCTATCAACGGCTGTTCGACGCAGGTGCGGACAGGTATCTTCTACGGCATGAAACAGCGGATGCTGAGCATTATTCCAAGCTCCACCCGCCTGAGATGTCACTTTACAGCCGCATGCGCTGTCTGCACGACCTGAAAGACATAGGTTATCAGACGGGATGCGGGTTTATGGTCGGCTCTCCGTTTCAGACCACAGAGCATATCGTTAAGGACCTGCGCTTTATAAAGCAGTTTCAGCCCGAAATGGTGGGAATAGGTCCGTTCATTCCGCATAAGGACACACCTTTTCACGGCATGACGGCGGGTACTGCGGAGCTTACCATCTACCTGCTGTCGATAATCCGTCTGCTGCTGCCCGAGGTGCTTCTCCCTGCGACTACCGCTCTCGGGACCATCTCCCATGACGGCAGAGAAAGAGGTATCAGGGCAGGCGCAAACGTAGTTATGCCGAACCTCTCTCCCGCTGCAGTGCGGAAAAAATACTCCATCTATGACAACAAGCTGTGTACAGGCGACGAGGCCGCCGAGCATGTTGCAGAACTTCGCAGGAGGATACATTCTGCGGGCTGCGAGCTTATCTCCGCACGTGGAGATCACATCAGTAAAACACAATTCTGACATAAGAAAGGAACATCATCATGTACGATCCCAGATCACTTAAGGCCGAGGAATTCATCTCCGACGAGGAGATAAGAGCGACCCTCGAATACGCTGAACAGAACAAAAACGACCTCGCCCTCGTTGACGAGATAATCGCTAAGGCAAAGCTGCGCAAGGGTCTTACCCACCGTGAGGCATCTGTGCTTCTCGCCTGCGACAACGAGGAAAAGACCAGGGAGATATTCGACCTCGCAGAGCAGATAAAGAAGGACTTCTACGGAAACCGTATCGTTATGTTCGCTCCGCTCTACCTCTCAAACTACTGCGTGAACGGCTGTGTTTACTGCCCCTACCACCATCAGAACAAGCATATCGCCCGTAAGAAGCTTACTCAGGAGGAAGTAAAGCGTGAAGTGATCG
>JAFSHE010000093.1 GCA_017440445.1 Oscillospiraceae bacterium
AATATCACCAAGGATGATTATACGGATGTCCTCTTTGGCAGCAGCACGGATATCCTTGATATACTGCCTGAGCAGATTCATTATGCCTGCTACCTCCTCAGGAGGACGCTTCCAGTTCTCGGTGGAGAAGGCATAAAATGTCGCACATTTAATGCCAAGTTCTCTGCACCAGTTTATCGTCTTTTTAAATATCGCAGCACCCTGCTTATGTCCCATATTTCTCGGCAGACCACGCTTTTTAGCCCATCTGCCGTTACCGTCCATAATTATGCCAACATGCTGCGGAACAGATACATTCTCCATCAGATGGACATGATTTCCTTTTCCTTAGCCTCACCGATCTTCTCTATCTCCTCGATAGCCTTATCAGTGAGCTTCTGGATGTTCTTCTCTCCGTCCTTCTGATCATCCTCTGTTATCTCGTTTGCCTTCTTCTTAGCCTTCAGCTTATCAAGTGCGTCACGGCGAACATTACGAACAGCAACCTTTCCGTCCTCACAATCCTTGCTTACAGTCTTGCACAGTTCCTTTCTGCGCTCCTCGGTAAGCTGGGGAAATACTATTCTGAGGCAACGGCCGTCATTTGTAGGATTAATACCAAGATCACTTGCCTGAATAGCCTTCTCAATTGCCTTGAGAGAGGATGCATCATAAGGAGAAACCACAAGAATTCTAGCTTCTGCAACGGAAATAGACGCCATCTGATTGATGGGTGTATCAGTGCCGTAATATTCTACAGTGATCCTGTCAAGAACACGGGGATCAGCTCTACCAGCTCTGATGGTATTAAGCTCACTTTCAAGTGCACTTACACACTTGCCCATCTTTACTTTGGTGTTTTCCATAAGTTCTTTCATAATAAACTCCGTTCTGCCGCATTAACAAATCAGCGGCGGTATATTGTATTATCAGGAATTGTTCTTATGCTTGGTAACAAGCGTTCCGACAGGCTTACCAAGTACAGCGTCAAGAATATTATCCGGACGCTTAAGATCAAACACGATTATCGGAATATTGTTCTCAGTACAGATAGCTGCAGCTGCACTATCCATTACCTGAAGCTTCTTTACAAGGATATCGTGATGTGTGATAACATCATACTTTACAGCATCAGGGAACTTCTTGGGGTCTTTATCATAGATACCATCGACCATTGTAGCCTTGAGTATTATGTCGGCGCCAATCTCAGCAGCTCTGAGCGAAGCAGCACTGTCAGTGGAGAAGAACGGATTACCTGTACCGCATCCGAAAATAACCACTCTGCCCTTCTCAAAATGTCTGATAGCCTTGCCGAGAATAAAAGGCTCTGCTACCTGCTGCATAGTTATTGCAGTCTGAACCCTTACAACACATCCCTGTTTTTCAAGGATATCAGCAACAGCAAGCGCATTCATCGTAGTGGCAAGCATTCCAATGTGGTCAGCCCTTGCTCTGTCCATGTTATCAGAGCTTCTGCCACGCCAGAAATTACCACCGCCTACTACAATGCCTATCTCACAACCAACATCAACACACTTTTTAATGCTGGCACATATATTCTCTATTGTGGGCATATCAAGACCGATGCCCTTTTCTCCTGCGAGAGCCTCACCGCTCAGCTTCAGGAGAACTCTTTTATACTTTGGAGCATTACACTCACTCATAATATACCTCCGTTTGATAAGCCGATATGCGGCATTTATTAATAATCAAGCGCACGTATCCTACCAAGGATATCAGCACATTCAGCAAGCTTTGCACAAGCTGCTTCTACATCCGCTTCTGTCATTACATCTGCTATAAAAGCAATTTCGTTTTCGGGCATATTATTTCTGGAAAGATACTCTATGCCTGCAAACTCAGACTCGATAACAGCCTTTGCAGCAGCTTTATCCTTAGCAGCAAGTCTGATGTAATTTGCACATGCAAACTTGTCAAAAGGACGAACAAAATCCTGCTCGCTGTCTGCCCATGTAAGAGAAATACTTGTCTTATCATGCTTTGCACAGGATACGATATCAGAAACCACAGCACTTGCAGTAGGAAGCTTGCCCGCACCCTTTCCGTAGAACACGACATCGCCTGTTGCATCTCCGCGTACTAGTACAGCATTGAACACGTCATTTACTCCTGCAAGCTGGCTTTCATCCTTTACGACTGCAGGGAATACTCCGATAGATATCTCGCCGTTATCCTCTCTCTTTGCACAACCAACAAGCTTTATCTTGCAGTCGCAGCTGTCGCAGTAATTAACATCCTCCAGGGTAACCTTTGTGATTCCCTCAGTATGAACGCTCTCAGGATAAACATGTTTACCGAACGCAAGAGAAGCAAGGATACATATCTTGCGGCATGTATCGTGACCCTCAACATCGGCAGAAGGATCTCTTTCAGCATAGCCAAGATCCTGAGCTATCTTCAGAGCCTCATCAAAGCCCATGCCGTCACGTATCATCTTTGTAAGTATGAAGTTTGTTGTACCGTTAAGGATACC